>WQUN01000056.1 GCA_009782085.1 Bacillota bacterium | reverse complement strand
CGCGTTTCGTCTTCCTTATTATACAGCCTTGGCTTGACTATCTCGATGTACCAGTCGCAGAACTCGTCCCAGACGAAGTCGTAGACCCTCTGGGCGGCCGCGCCGAGTTCGTAGGCGTTCATATTCCGCGTGACCTCGCCAATCAGCGCGTTCATCCGAGAGAGTATCCACCTGTCGGGCTTGGCCAGCCCGTCCGGTTTTACCTCCGGCATGTCGTCGTCGAAGTTCATCATCAGGAACCTGGCGGCGTTCCATAATTTATTCAGGAAATTGCGGCTGGAGTCCATGCGCTCCCAGTAGAAGCGCGTGTCGTTGTCCAAAGCGTTGCCGGTGACAAGGCACAGGCGCAAAGCGTCCGCGCCGTATCTGTCTATCGCCTCGAGCGGGTCGACGCCGTTGCCCAGGGATTTGCTCATCTTCCTGCCCTGGTCGTCGTTGACCTTCCCGTGGAACACCACGTCCTTAAACGGGATCATCCCGGTCTGCTCCAGCCCGGAGAACACCATCCGTATGACCCAGAAAAAGAGGATGTCGTACATCGTGACCAGTACGCTCGTGGGGTAGAAATACTCGTATTCAGGCGTTTTGTCCGGCCAGCCCAGCGTGGAGAACGGCCATAGCGCCGAACTGAACCAGGTGTCCAGGCTGTCCCCGTCCTGGACGAACCCGCGGCAGCCGCAGGCGGCGCAAGCCTCCGGCATCTCCATGGCGACGGCAACCTCCCCGCAGCCTTGGCAGTAGTACGCGGGTATCCTGTGCCCCCACCAGAGCTGCCGCGACACGCACCAGTCGCGGATGTTCTCGAGCCAGTGCAGGTATATCTTCCCGAACCTTTCGGGGTATATCCTCAGCTCGCCGGATTTGTAGACGTCTATGGCGGGCTTTGCCATTTCTTTCATTTTAACGAACCACTGCGTCTTGACCATCGGCTCCATGACCGTTTCGCAGCGGTCGTGGATCCCGACGGCGTGGCGGATCTTCTCCGTCTTGTCCCAGAGGCCCAAGCCCTTGAACTCCCCGGTGATCCTCTCCCTGGCGGCGAGGCGGTCCAGCCCCTCGTAAGGCCCGGCGTTCGCGTTGAGCGTCCCGTCGTCGTTCAGGATGTTTATGACCGGCAGGCTGTGCCTCAGGCCGACCTCGAAGTCGTTCGGGTCGTGGCCGGGCGTGATCTTTACGACGCCCGTGCCGAAGTCCGTCTCCACGTATTCGTCGGCGATTATCGGGATCCGCCTGTTCACGATCGGCACGGTCACGGTCTTGCCGACGAGGCGGGCGTACCGTCCGTCGTTGGGGTTCACGGCTACGGCCGTGTCGCCCAGCATCGTCTCCGGCCGCGTCGTGGCGAAGCCGATGTATTCGTCCGTCCCGTCGATCGGATATCTGAAATGGTAGAAGCCGCTGTCCATGTCCTCGTGCTCGACCTCCGCGTCGGACACGCTGGTCCTGCACTTGGGGCACCAGTTGATCAGCCGTTCGCCGCGGTATATTAAGCCCTTTTCATAGAGCCGGACAAACACGGTCAAAACGGCGCGCGAAAGCCCCTCGTCCAAGGTGAAGCGCTCCCTGGCCCAGTCGCAGGACACGCCCAGCCTTCGAAGCTGGCGCGTGATCGTACCGCCGTAGTCCTCCCGCCATTTCCACGCGCGTTCCAGGAACTTTTCCCTGCCGAGGTCGGCCTTTTTTATGCCCTCTTTGGCCAAAGCCGCGGCGATCTTCGTCTCCGTGGCGATGCTGGCGTGGTCCTGGCCGGGCACCCACAGGGCCTCGTAACCCTGCATACGCCTGAAGCGGATCAATATGTCCTGCAAGGTGTTGTTCAGGGCGTGGCCCATGTGCAGCTCGCCGGTGATGTTCGGAGGCGGCATGACTATCGTGAACGGCTCTTTGGAGCGGTCGACTTCCGCGTGAAAATAGTTCTTCTCCATCCAGCGGTCGTAGATTCCGGACTCAAAGGAAAAATCGTAGTTTTTCTCCAGTTGCTTTGGCAAGCGGGTCCCCCCTAGGCTGTTTATTGTAAATCCATATATTTGTCCATAACTTTGGCTACCGTCCGTCCGCGGCTCTCGTCCGCCGCCCTGAGCTCCGTCAGGAGCTCCCATATCTCGGCCTGGCGTCTGTCTATCCTGAGCAGTTCGCTTTCCGCCCGGCCGATCTCCGCGCGGAGCTCCGCGCATCTGCGCCGCTTGTCCCCGACGCCCGCAGCCCCGGCGAACTCCTCGATCGTGCTCCGCAGGCCGCCGAGCCGCTTTTCCCGCAGGAACCTCTCGATCTCCTCCTGCGTCTCGTACATGATTCTCCTGACGGCGTCGACGCGCCCGGCGACCTGCCTGTATCTGGCCAGGCCGTCCAGGTTTTCCCGGAGCATCCGGGAGCTTCGCACGCGGTACTTTTTATATGAAAAATTCAGATAGTTGGCGTAATGCGCGTAAAGCACGCTCTTTCTGTTCAGCATGGCGACCGCCCTGCGCCGCTTTTTGGCGTTCAGGCGCGTCTCGCGGGCGATATGCCTCTGGAACGCGTACAGCATGGCCGAGGCGACGGCCGCGAGTATGACCGTGACCGAAGAGGCCGCGAAAACGTCTCTTTGCAGCTGCGCGCCGAGGTACGCCAGAGCCGCGGCCGTCGTGGCGAAAACCGAGATCAGGCCGGCGGTAAGCCAGCGCGCCGCGCGAAGCCCCTTCTCGAGATTTTGCTTCTCGCGCTCCAGCTCCGCCCTTTCGCTCCCGAGGTAGGCCATGTCCCGCCTGAGGGCGCGGCCGCTGCGCTCCGCGTCGGCGATCCGCGGACACGCCGGCCCCGCGTCGTTTTCCAAAGCGGGCATTTCCGCCACGGAGTTGTCAAACTCCGTCAGCCGCTCCAAAAGCTGCGCCCGCTCCTCCGACAAAGACATGAACCGGGCCAGCAGCTCTTCCAGGCGGCGGGCTTCCTCCTCGCCGAGGGCCTCGAAGCTCTCAATTTCGGCAAGGGAACGCTTTTTTTCGGCGATGTCGCCGGACAGGGCGATCCTCCGCCGGGCGGCGTCCAGGGCCGCGCCGCAGAGGGAGACGGCCTGGAGCACGCCTTCGCAGCCGGGGTCGTCCGGGCCGACTTCCCGCAGAAAGGGCGCGAATTCCGTGCGGACGGCAGGCAAGACGCCGGAGCCGCGGCGCCCGGCCAAGCCCGCGGACACTCTCCGCAATAACTCCCTGATCGGCGGGAAGCCGCGCGCCGCCGCTTTCCGCGATCCTTCCCGATATTTTCTGGCGGGATATTCCGTTTCCGTAAACCCGAGCCCGCCGAGGGCGGCCTCTCTCGTTATGTCGCAGTCGATGTCCATGCTGTCCTCCGATGATGTCGAATAAGTTCAAGTACGCTGCGGCGCATTACAGCCATTCAACTTCAAAACAGCCACATTGTTATTCTGAGCGAAGCGAAGAATCTTTAGACCCTTCGCTTCGCTCAGGGTGACAGATTAAAAGCATATTTTAAATTAAACAGCCTTAACCGGCCTCCCGCACCCATACCTTCATCCTGCCCGGCGCCCGGTTGTCCCAGGCGAAATACGGAACCGCCCGGAATTCGCGGCCCCCTTCGGCCACGGTGATCATATCGGCCCCGCCTGGCAGGTCGTCTCTGTATTCGGACATGAACACGCTTTTGTCCGACAGCGCGACGGCGTCGTAATCCGGGTTGTCCGCTTCCTCGAAGCAGTAGACCACCGGCCCCTTTTGCAGCGCGGCCTTGCCGGCGTCCGCCGCGACAAGGGGATGCGCCTTCACCGCCGCCGCCGGCATGTCGAAATTAAGCTCGATCTCGCCGCGCGTCCCCCACTCCCGCTCTATGACCAGATAGCCGTTGTCAACGGCGCAAACGGCGGGCTCCCCGTTTACCAGGACGCGGAGGCTCCCGCACCATCCCGGTTTGCGAAGCCGGACCGCGAACCTCCGGCTCTCATCGCTTTCCACCGTGACCGTCACGCGGCCCCCGAAGGGGTATCCGCCGCGCACGCTCAGGACGGCCTCGCCGCCGGGAACCCGGACTTTCGCGTCGCAGCCGATATACTGGTTTATGACCGCTCCGTCCGGGCCCGACGCGCATATATAGCCGCCTATAGCGGGGATGAACCGCGCGAGCTGCGGCGGGCAGCACGCCGTTCCGAACCATTCGGAGCGGTGATGCGTCCCGTCGGACTCCAGCGGGTTCACGTAGAAAAACCTGTCCCCTGAGAGCGAGAGCCCGGCCAGCGCCCCGTTGTAAAGCTCCTTTTCGACTATGTCGGCGTACCGGGCCTCGCCGGTCAGCATGTTCATCCTGTGGCTCCAGAAAACCATCCCTATCGCGGCGCACGTCTCGCAATAGGCTTCTTTGTTCGGCAGGTCGTAGTCCGCCGTGAATCCCTCGTTCTTATGGGACGAGCCTATGCCGCCGGTCACGTACATTTTGCGGCTCACCACGTTGTCCCAGACCCGCTCCGCCGCCCTTAGGAAACGTTCGGCGCTGTCCCGCGGGTTTTCCCCGTCTTTTTGGCCGGCCGGCGGCTCAGGCTCACCGTCCCTTTGCCGCCAGCCTCCGCCCGTCAGCCGCGCGGCGTCCGCGACGGCGCAGAACAGGTACGTCTCGCGCACGGCGTGGCCGGCCGCGGCCCGCATGTCCGTGACGCGCTCGTGGTCCTGGACGTGGACCGGGCCGAGTTCCGGCGCGTTCCATTCCGACCCCCGGCCGAAGCCCCTCCCGCGCTCCTCCAGCAGGAACAGCGCGAGATCCGCGTACTTCCTGTCGCCCGTGCGCTCGTACAGCTTAAACAGGGCCAGCTCGGCCTCCTCGTGCCCGGTGACCCAGTGCTTTTTGCCCGGCCCGAACCTGTCGGCCATGTGATCCGCCGCGCGGCGGCCGACGTCCAAAAGTTCGCTCTTTCCGGTCGCTTTTTTATAGGCCAGCCCGGCCTCGATCAGGTGGCCGGCGCAGTAGCACTCGTGCTTGCTCATGTCCGTCCACTTCGCGTCCGGCTCGGAGAGCGTGAAATACGTCTGTATATACCCGTCCGGCTCCTGCGCAGCGGCGATGAGGCCGATTATCCCATCGGCGCGGGCCTCGAGCTCCGCGTCCGGCGCGTGGGCGAGGGCGTAAGCCACGCCCTCCAGAACCTTGTAGACGTCGGAATCGTTGTAGAATATCCCCTCGAAGCCGCCCTCCGCCAGGCCGGCGGCCTTGGCGAAGTTCGCGACGCGGCCAGTCTCCGCGCATTTGGCCAGACACGCGCCGATGGTGGACGAACAGACGGTCTCTATCTTGGGGAGAAAGAACCTGTCGGCGATATTTACGTCCTCGGGCGGGACGGGGATAAACGCCTGCATATTATGGCTCCAATCGGCAACATTGTACAATGTGACAGTCAAAACACACGGCAGGGCGGGGGCTTGCCCCCGCCGGGAACCATACCGGATGCAGAAAACATTTGCCGACGACGAGCCGATTCGTCGAACGCTTCTGCGGCGAATCGGCGACGGAGGAGGCTAATGTTTTCGCACTCCGGTATACCGCATGGCGCGGCGGGGGCAAGCCCCCGCTCTACATATGCGAAGTTTCAACGGAAACTCGAAAACCGCGCCCAGGCGTCATCCTGAACGAAGCGAAGGATCTTTTAACTCCGACATTTTTGCTCTGCGTCATAAGGATTCTGCGCCTGCGCTCAGAATGACAAAATAGTTTCTGTGGGTACTCACAAAAGCTCCACGCCCGAAAAATCCACGCCGAGCCCCTCGAATATGCGGGAATCCACCCGGGCCGCGAACGGGTAGGAATCGGGCATGTTATACGCGCCGTCCTCCCATTGATACACCATGGTCAGCTTTTTATCGGGGTCGACTACCCAGTATTCTTTCACGGCGAAATCCTGATATAAAGCGAGTTTCTTCGACAGATCCAATTTCCGCGTCGACGGGCTGAGGATTTCGGCTATAAAATCCGGCGCGCCCACGCAGCCCTCGGAGATGATCTTTTTTTTGTCGCATACGACGAGCAAGTCGGGCTGAACAACGTTTTTGCAGCTGTTGATATTGGTTTCGCCCTCATCCAGGAAAAAGACGTCATACGGAGCGGAAAACACCTCGCATGTCTTACCTTCAAAAAAGCCCGTGAATTTACGATATGCAAACATTTGCAGTCTGTAATGATTTGTCCGCGGCGCGGGCGACATGGCATATATCATGCCGTCTATCACCTCGCACCGTCTGTCGTCAGGAATTACGCACAGGTCTTCGTAAGTCTGCGCCGCCGCCGACCGCATATGCTTCCCCTCCTATACTTAGACGCGGTTCTTACCTGAACAATAAACACTCCTATTTCTGTTCACAGCAGTTCCACTCCCGAAAAATCCACGCCGAGCCCCTCGAATATGCGCGAGTCCACCCGGGCGGCGAAGGGGTAGGAATCGGGCATGTTATACGCGCCGTCCTCCCATTGATACACCATGGTCAGCTTTTTATCGGGGTCGACTACCCAATACTCCCTTACCCCGAAGCTCTGATACAAAGCGAGTTTTATTGACAAATCCAGCTTGCGCGTGGAAGGGCTGAGGACTTCCATGACGAAATCGGGGGTTCCTTTGCAGCCTTCCGGGATAATCTTGCTCCTGTCGCATACGACGAGCAGATCAGGCTGAACAACATTTTTGCATTTGTGCAAATCATTTTCGCCTTCGGCCAATAAAAATAAATTTACGGGAGCTGAAAGCACTTTACACATTTTACCCTTAAAAAAATTCCAGAACTCACGGTAGACATACATTTGTAAATCATGATGATTCATCCACGGAGCGGGCGACATGGCGTATATCACGCCGTCTATCACCTCGTAACGCTTGTCGTCCGTTATCAGGCACAAATCCTCGTAGGTTTGGACCGCCGCCGGCCGCATAAGTTTTCCTCCTTTAATAATACCCGTCAGTTATTATTTCCCAGTTGGGGCCGTTCATGCCTGCTCCCGTCCGTCGAAATCCCTGTACAGCAAACTCGGCTGTATGTCCGTGTTGTTCTGGTACTTTTTGGAGGAATAGGGGACATACCCGCCCTCGATGGTGTTGTAGTAAATCTGGCATATAGCCACGAACGGGTAGATTTTCACCGGATGGACGCAGTATATCTCCAGCGTCCAGTAGCCCCTGAATCCCACGTCGCCGACGCCGGCCGTGACGTGGATCGACAGCCCCAGCCGCCCGACGGACGAGCGCCCGTTCAGCATCGGGACCAGGCCGTCCGTTTCGGTCATCTCGACGGTGCGCCCAAGATACAGAATACCGGGCTGTATGATAAGCCCGTCCTCCGGAATGACGATTTTGCGCGTGGGGTTCGGCTTCTTCATGTCCAGATACCCCGCCGTACCGGCCTCGTAGACGAGCAGCTCGTCGTGGAGCCTGAGGTTGTAGCTGTTGGGGTTCAGGAGCTTTTCGTCATAGGGGATTATTTTTATCTGGCCCCCGAGGCGCTTTTGGATTTCCAAGCCGGACAGAATCATACTTTCCCGCCTTTTCTTCGGATAATCTGTTTTCTAATAACGCCAGCACAAGGAAAAATCAGAAAACCATGCAGGGTCAGAGCTCGTATTTAAGGAACGTAGAATGCATCCCGATCGTATTCATCATAAAAAAAACAGTAAGTTTTTTACATATACCATTACTTTCTCTGCGTTTTCTATGGCTTTTGCGGCATCCTGCTCAAGCAAGCGCAACTCTGTAGGATAACGCAAACGAACTGCAAAATTAGTAAGCATGATGGTTTCTCTGTATATTTCATTAAATCCGCTTTCGCTTTCTATGCACATTTCAAGAAGCACTTGCATGTCGTGTATTTTTGGCGGTTCAATCCCTTGCGAAACCAAATAGCATTTGATAATTTTTTCCGCTGCTTGCTGCGAATGAAAGCAGACAACTTCTAATGGTTTTGGATGAAAAGTTTTGAACATATGGTGCGCGGTCGCTAAGTCCATTTCGGCAAGCCTAATCCACTCGGATATATCATTACTCCCGTTCATATAAAACAATCCCTTCCCTTGCGATTTTGCGTTCCAACGTAACCCCCTCGGATCTGTGCGAAAATATATCGACTGTACCCGCCAATATATCAACAGGTTTTCTTTTTAGCCCACGCAAAGCCAAATAAGCCTCATTGATTGCGTCAAGTGGGCGCATACCATCATTCGGTATGACCATGTAAAAATCATAATCGCTGTTTTCGTCAGGCGTTCCATTAGCATAAGAGCCAAATAAATACAGCCGCTCAACAGCAACAGCGTTGATAATTTTATCTTTTAATGCTAATATTTCCGCGTTCATCAATGACAAATCCTTCCCGTCAATCTATAAAACACCATTTATTCCCAGCGCCTTCCTCAAATACTGCCCGGTGTACGACTTCCCGTTCTCCGCCACTTCCTCCGGCGTCCCGGTCGCGATGACCTCGCCGCCCCGGTCGCCGCCCTCCGGGCCTAAGTCTATAATATAATCCGCGGTCTTGATAACGTCAAGGTTATGTTCGATGACGAGGACGGAATTCCCGCCCTCGGCCAGTTTCGACAGGATGTCGATCAGTTTGTGCACGTCGGCGGCGTGCAGGCCGGTCGTCGGCTCGTCCAGGATATAGAACGTCCTGCCGGTGTTCCGGCGGCTGAGCTCCGTGGCCAGCTTCACCCTCTGCGCCTCGCCGCCGGAGAGCGTCGTGGAGCTTTGCCCCAGCTTGACGTAGGACAGGCCCACGTCGCACAGCGTCTGTATCTTCTCCTTCAGCCGCGGCAGGTTCCCGAAGAAGACGAGCGCCTCCTCCACAGTCATCTGAAGCACGTCGGAGATAGATTTGTTTTTGTATTTGACCTCCAGCGTCTCCCGGTTGTACCTCTTGCCGCGGCAGACCTCGCAGGGCACGTACACGTCCGGCAGGAAGTTCATCTCGATCCTGATGATCCCGTCGCCGGAGCAGGCCTCGCACCGGCCGCCCTTTATGTTGAAGCTGAACCTGCCCTTCTGGTAGCCGCGTATCTTGGCCTCCGTCGTCTGGGAGAAAACGTCGCGGATCAGGTCGAAAAGCCCGGTGTACGTGGCCGGGTTCGAGCGCGGGGTCCGTCCTATCGGGCTCTGGTCGATGTCGATGACCTTGTCCAGGTTCTCTATGCCCTCGATGTCCCTGTGTTTGCCGGGCCGCAGCTTCGCGCGGTTCAGGTCGCGCGCCAGGCGCTTGTATAAAATCCCGTTGATCAGCGAGCTCTTGCCCGAGCCGGACACGCCGGTCACGCAGGTTATCACGCCCAAGGGGATGGTCACGTCTATGTTTTTCAGGTTATTCTCGCACGCCCCGTATATGGAGAGCTTCTTCCCGTTCGGCTTCCGCCGCTCCGGGGGTATTTCGATTTTGAGCTTCCCGCTCAGATACTGCCCGGTTATCGAGCGCTCGCAGTTCACGATGTCCCCGACCGGCCCGGCGAACACCACCTCCCCGCCCTGGGAGCCGGCCAGAGGCCCTATGTCCACGATGAAATCCGACGCCAGCATGGTCTCCGTGTCGTGCTCGACGACTATCAGCGTGTTCCCCAGGTCCTTGAGGTTTTTCAGCGTGCGCAGGAGCCTGTCGTTGTCGCGCTGGTGCAGGCCGATGCTGGGCTCGTCCAGGATGTAGACCACGCCTACCAGGCCGGAGCCGATCTGCGTCGCCAGGCGTATGCGCTGGGCCTCCCCGCCGGAGAGGGTCGAGGCCGCGCGGGAAAGCGTCAGATAATCCAGGCCCACGTCCGCCAGGAAGCCCGCCCGCGCGTGGAGCTCCTTCAATATCTGCTCGCTGATGCGCGCCTGCGTCTCGTTGAACCGGAGCCCGTTGAAAAACGCCTGTATCCCGGATACGGTCATCCGCGTGACGCCGGAGATGTTCTCGCCGCCGACGGTCACGGCCAGGACTTCCGGCTTGAGCCTTTGCCCGGCGCACGTGGGGCAGACTATGCTCGTCATGAACGTCTCGTATTCCTGCTTCATATAGTCCGACGACGTCTCCTTATACCGGCGCGACATGGAGGTTATCACGCCCTCGAAGGCGTAGGAATAGGAGCGCGTCTGGCCGCCGCTCCTGTACTCCACGGTGATCTTTTTGCCGCCGGTCCCGTACATGACGGCGTTTTTGGCGGCCTCCGGCAGGTCGCGCCAGGGCGTTTGCAAATCGAAGCCGTACTCCCCGGAGAGCGCGCGCAGGAGGTTGTTCCCGCCGCTGTCGTCGTTCCCGGCGGAGTTCCAGCCCGGCGCGGCGATCGCCCCCTGCTCCAAAGACAGCGACTGGTCCGGCACGACGAGCTCCGGGTCGAAAATCATCTTCACGCCGAGGCCGGTGCAGTCCGGGCAGGCGCCTGCGGGGTTGTTGAAAGAGAAAAGGCGCGGCTCGATCTCCTCCAGGCTGACGCCGCAGTCCGGGCAGGAGAAATTCTGGCTGAATACCAAAGAATCGCCCTCGCCCGTGTCCACCGTGACGACGCCGCCGGTCAGCGCCGAGGCCGCCTCGATAGATTCCGTCAGGCGCTTCTGTATGCCGTCCTTGACCGCGAGGCGGTCTATGACGATTTCGACCGTGTGCTTCCTGTTCTTGTCGAGCTTGATCTCCTCGCCGAGCTCGTAGGTGATGCCGTCCACGCGCGCGCGGACGTAGCCGCTCCTGCGCGCGTCCTCCAGGAGCTTCGCGTGCTCGCCCTTGCGCTCGCGCACCACGGGCGCCATGATCTGGAGCCGCGTTTTTTCCGGCAGGAGCATGATCTGGTCCACGATCTGGTCCACCGTCTGCCGCTTGATCTCCTTGCCGCACTTGAAGCAATGCGGCGTGCCGACGCGGGCGTAGAGCAGGCGGAGATAGTCGTATATCTCCGTCACCGTGCCGACGGTGGAGCGGGGGTTGCGGTTCGTGGTCTTCTGGTCGATGGAAATTGCGGGGGAGAGACCCTCGATCCAGTCCACGTCGGGCTTTTCCATCTGCCCCAGGAACTGCCTGGCGTAGGCGGACAGGGACTCCACGTAGCGCCTCTGCCCCTCGGCGTAGAGCGTGTCAAAGGCCAGAGACGACTTGCCGGAGCCGGACAGCCCGGTGAATACTATAAACTGGTCGCGGGGGATCTCGAGGTCGATGTTTTTGAGGTTGTTTTCCCGCGCGCCGCGGATGATGATTTTATCTTTTGACATATAAAAAGTATGCCTCCAAATTGTTTTGAACCATTATACCGAATCAAACATGACAGCAGTGTGTCATATAATCTGTTATTCAAACGAAGTATAGGTTAGCACATTTTCCCGCCGGATGCCAGAGGCGATTTTAATTGATAAAATTTGGAGTTGGCAATATAATGAGCGCACAGTGAGAAAATTCAGGGGGTGCTGACGCTGATATGACGCGATTTCAGGAGGTGAGCGTCCATAAACGTTTTTTATATCTTGTGTCTTTGCTTTTAGCCTTATTGTTTATAGTATCCGTCGGTATATATTTATTCATCCATAGCCGCAAGACCGAGATGATTGCGTATCCCGAGGATTTTTTAACGATACATGGCAAAAACCCGTCCGGCAATGACGCCGAAAACGAGCCGTATGTTTACGAGAGCGGCGAAGGCGCGGATGGGCCGTTTCGCATTGTCTATTACAACTACAATTCATATTCGGCATATGAGAAATTGGATCCGTACAGCGGTTGGCGCGCCATAAACACAGTATACAATGACGATAATTATGTCACGAGCGAAGGGATTTCCGTCGGTTCGAACAAAAAAGATGTGATAAACGCTTATGAAAAATATGGCCTCCGGGAATATAATTTGAGCAAAATAACGTCGTTGAATATTTGGTCGTTGGATATTCTGTTGCACGGTGTCGATCTGGCGGATACGTTCCTCTATGTGGATAATCAAAATGTTTTTGACGCCGCTTATCCGGGAACCGACTATTGGGGCGGCCTCGGGGCGCTCGTTTTTATCTTGGATCAGAACGACAGAGTCGTTAAAATTGGAGAAATTTCTCCAACATCCGGCTGACTTCCGGCTGACAAATTCGTCTTGGTCAATACCCAGCCTTGAATTATTCCTCAGACTATGGTATACATATGATTGTGGCCGGTTTATGAAAAGGGTGGCGCACTTGGTTGACGAGCGCAAGATCGCGTGCATGTCCAGGCTTGCCGTCTACGACAAGACGGCGGGCGTGAAAGACCGCAAAATCAACGAATATTTCCGGCATGACTATATATACAAAAAAAACGTGGGCGCGCGGCTCGGCGCGGTCCTGGGGACGGTCATCCTTTTGGGGTTCTACTGGGCCGACAGGTTTTTGGCCGGGGGCCTCGATATCCTGACCCTCGACCTCAGGAAGGCGGGCGTCGACGCGCTTTTGGTCATAGTCGCGGCCGCGGTTTTTTACACGCTGATCGGGACGATCATCTCGGCGAGGGAATACGCGAAGGTCATGCAGCGCCTGCACGAGTACGTCTACATGAGCAGGCGTCTGGAGCGCATACGCGAGGCCTCCGCGGAGAATACCGGGGAGGACGCGGAGGAATATTATGAGGCAGACTCTGATGGAGCGGATCTTTCGCGCACGCGAAGAAATAATCCTGTTCGTTAAGCGCCACGAGACGGCGTGCATGTTCGCGGTCCGCCTGGTTTGCGGGCTCGTCCTCTATAACGTCGTCATGGGCATAGGCACGCCCAGGCCCGAGGTCGCGTTTATCGTGAAGTTCCCGTTCCTGGCCGTGCTTTTGGCGCTGTCGTTTACCGTTTTGCCGATAAACGCGTCCTATACGCTGATAATCGCGCTTATCGGCGTCCAGCTCTCCCCGAGCCTGGAGCTGACCGCCATAGTCACGCTGGCTTTGCTGGTCATATTGCTCCTGTACACGCGCATGGCCCCGCGCGAGAGCGTCTTTATCCTGGCGACGCTGGCGGCGTACTATTTCCGGCTCCCGTATCTGATCCCGATCCTGGCCGGGCTGTACTTTTCGATCACCTGCGTCGTGCCGATAACCGTAGGCGTGTTTCTGTGGACGTTCATCCCGACCGTGCGCTCGCTGATGGTTACGGGCGCGCAGGCCCAGCCCGCGGCCATAGTCTCCGCCGACGCCTTCTCCGCGACGTTCGCCGCCGTAAAGGCCGCGCTCCTCGCCCCCGCGAACCAGCAGTGGATATTCACCGCGTTCATTTTCGCGATGGCCCTTATCGTTGTCTACGCCGTGTCCAGGCTCTCCTTCGACCACTCCAAGGACATAGCCGTGGGCATGGGCGCGCTGCTGATGTTTCTGGGGGCGATCGTGTCCTCCATAGTGATAAAGACCGACGAAAACCTGTTCGTCGTGTTCCTGACGGTCATACTGTCCGCCGGCCTGGCGGAGGCGGTCAGGTTCTTCGACGCGGCGCTGAACTATCAGCGCGCCGAGCGGGTGGAGTTCCAGGACGAGGAGAACTACTATTTCGTAAAGATCATCCCCAAGGTCATTTTGCCGAGACGCCGGCGCGACGTGCGAAGGATCCGTTCCCGTGAGGATTACGAGTAGGGCGGGGGCCCTGCTCCCGCCGTGCAGAGGCGGGGTTCAGACCCGCCGTAGGGCGGGGGCCCTGCTCCCGCCGTACAGAGGCGGGCCCCCGACCCGCCCGTTTTAGGAAGTGGACTTATGGTTGACTGGCTGCGCAATTTCTTCTCCGGCGGCTTCGCGACGCTCATCACGATCCCGAAAGCCATTTCCTTCGCGATAGACGTGCTGGCCGTGGCCTACGCGATCTTCAAGATAATGTCCTGGATCAGGCAGACGCGGGCCTGGGCGCTGTTCAAGGGGTTTATGGTCGTCGTGGCGGTCTACCTGGTCGCCCTGGAACTCAACATGATAACCGTGCAGTGGGTCATGAAGGCCACGTTCAACGTCGGCCTGATCACCGTCGTCATACTCTTCCAGCCGGAACTGCGCAAGGCTCTGGAACAGCTGGGCAAGGGGAAAATCTATAAAACCTTCGTCACCACGGAGCGCGACAAGGCCGCGATGCTCTCCGAGCACACGGTGAACGAGATCATAACCGCGATGACCGAGATGTCCTTATGCCGTAAGGGCGCGCTGATCGTCATAGAGCGGGACGTCCCCCTGGGCGACCACGAGCAGACCGGCGTGCCGATAGACGCCGTCGTCTCGAGCCGCCTGCTCCAGAATATCTTTGAGAACAAGACCCCCCTCCACGACGGCGCCGTCATCGTGAAGAACAACCGTATCTCGGCGGCCTCCTGCATCCTCCCGCTGACCC
Source organism: Bacillota bacterium (assembly GCA_009782085.1). GTDB lineage: Bacteria > Bacillota > Clostridia > Lachnospirales > WQUN01 > WQUN01. The sequence continues at coordinate 15,408 of WQUN01000056.1, read as the reverse complement.
AGAACGAGATAGGGCTCGACCTCGGGACGAGGCACCGGGCCGCCGTCGGGATGAGCGAAGTCTCCGACGCGCTGGTGCTGGTCGTCTCGGAGGAGACCGGCGCGATTTCCGCCGCGCAAAACGGCGTCCTGCGAAGAGGCGTAAGCGAGGCGGAGCTGCGCGCGCTTTTCGCGAACGGCGGGGCGTTTGATAAGAAGAAGCGGATCAACTGGGCTAAGAAGAAGGAGAAGGGGCGGGGATAGGGCGCCGGCTGAAAACGGCGGCGTGTACTTTTTTGTGATCATATATTTCCGGGAGGACTGCAGATGACGGCAATAGACGTTCTCGTAATAGTGGGCATCGCGCTCGCGGCGGTACTGGCTGGACTGTATTTCCTGAACAAGTGGGCGTCCAAGCGGATGGCCGCCCAGCAGGAGATGATCGAGCGCAACAAGCAGACTGTCAGCATCTACGTGATCGACAAGAAAAAAGAGAAGGCCTCCGACGTCAACCTTCCCAAAGCCGTGACCCAGAACATGCCCAGGGCCTCCCGCCTCATGAAAATGCCGTTCGTCAAGGCGAAGGTCGGGCCGCAGATCGTGACCCTCATGTGCGAAAAGAAGGTCTACGACGCGCTTCCGGTCAAGAAGAACGTGAAGGTCGAGCTCGCGGGCATGTACATCGTAGGGATGAAGGGCCTCAAGACCAAGAGGGAGATGCAGGAGCTCGCCAGGGCGCGGCGCGGCGGCGAAGCCCCCCTGAAATGGAACGAAAAGCTCGCGCGCGCGGTGGACCCCAGAAGGATATTCGGCAGGGAGCGGTCTTAAAACCGTTCATGTGTGTGAAAATTTTCAAAAACACTTGACATATGCCGTGCCAAGTGTTATTTTTATCTCAGCGTTAGCACTCAGCGGTGTCGAGTGCTAACAAGGACAATTAAGAGCGCTGCTTTTACCCATACGGAACCGTGAAATATTAACTTGGTTCCTTAAGGAGTATACGTTGAGGAAGTGGTGATATGCTCTTAAACGAACGGAAAATCAGGATTCTGGAGGCCATAGTCAACGATTATATACAGTCCGCCGAACCCATCGGCTCGCGGACGATCGCGAAGAAATACGGCATGGGCATAAGCTCCGCGACCATACGCAACGAGATGAGCGACCTGGAGGAGATGGGGCTTATCATCCAGCCGCACGCCTCCGCCGGGCGGATACCGTCGGACAAGGGCTACAGGCTGTACGTCGACAGGCTTATGCGCCGCCGGAGCCTTACCGAGGACGAATCCAGCGTTTTGCAGCAGGTGATCACGGAGAACATCAGCCAGATCGACTACATGATGCGGGAGACGGCCAAGGCCATAGCCGTGCTGACCAAGTGCACGACTGTCGTCTCGGAGCCGCGGGCCAAGCGCACGGTCATAAGGCACCTCCAGCTCGTCCCCGTAGACGACGGCTCGTTCGTGCTGGTTCTGGTCACCGACTCGAAGGTCGTCAAGAACCACCTGGTTTACGTGGAACGCGCGCCGGACTACGAAACCCTTCAATATTATTCGGCGATACTCAACTCCGTTCTGGCCGGTCGGTCGGTGGAAGGGGACGGCGACATCCTGGAACCCGGGACGCTGGAGCGCCTGACAGAGCAGTTCGCGGGGGACAGGCGGGTTCTGGCGGCGGTTTTAAGGGCCGCGCGGAGCATCCTGACTTCCGAGGACGAGGCTCACGTCTACACCAGCGGCGTCAGGAACATCCTCGGCTTCCCGGAGTTCAGCGACATCGGGAAGGCCAGGGACATCTTCGAGGCGCTCGAGGAAAAGGATATGCTGATAACCATGCTCGGCCGGAACGGCTCGGAGGACATCGAGATCATCATCGGCGAGGAAAACAGCCTGGAGCGGCTCCGCGGGTGCAGCGTCATCAAGACCGACTGCAGGGCCGGGGAGCGCAGCTTCGGGAGCATCGGCGTGATCGGGCCGACCAGGATGGACTACGGCCAGGCCGTGTCCGTTCTGGACGGGATAGTGGCGAGGATATCGGCGGTTATCAACGCGTTGTCGGGAGGATAAGAAAGACAATGAAAAATGAAAAATCAAAAATGAAAAATGAAAAGCAGGAAAAAAGACCGGACGAAACCGGCGGGGAGGCCATGGATAACGCCGAGGCCGCGGCGGACGTTCAGACCGACGGGGACGGCGGCGAAGAAAAGGCCGCGCCGGAGCCGGGCGAGAGCGAGATTAAACAGGCGGCGATCGACGCTTTGACCGACAGGCTCCAGAGGACGATGGCCGAGTTCGACAACTTCCGCAAGCGCACGGCCAAGGAAATGGCCGCCAAATACGGCGACGGCGTCCGCGACACTATCGAAAAACTGCTGCCCGTCGTGGACAATCTGGAGCTCGCGCTAGTTTCCATAGAGGACAAGGAATCCCCCGTCTACAAGGGCGTGGAGATGATCTTCCGGCAGACGAACCGGATTTTGTGCGACATGGGGCTGGAACCTCTGCCCGGCGAGGGCGAGCCGTTCGACCACAACTGCCACAACGCGGTGGAGGTGGCCGGGGAAGACGGCGAGGGGAACGGAGAGCCGGTCGTGGCGGAGGTGCTGCGGAAGGGGTACAGGTACAGGGATAAGGTCGTGCGGCCGAGCATGGTGAAGGTGAGAAAATGAACGGGTGAAATTTCGGGAGGCATTCGCGTGAATTATGAAGTCAACGTAAAATGGGACGACGAGGCCGGAGTTTGGTGCGCCGTATGCGACAAAATTCCCATTGCGATGGAAAGCCGTTCGTTTGACGCGCTTATCGAACGGGTGAAAGCCGCCGCGCTTGAAATACTGGAGTTAAACGGTAAATCGGCGGAAAATACACGCCTGTGTTTTATGACGGCGCATTGAATAAAATCCCGGCATTCAGCGAACGCCGTATTAAGACAACGCGGGATAGATCAAAAGTTTTAGCATATTTAATTCAAGTGATAATATTCAGCATATCAAGCCGGGCGCGAAGGAGAGCCGACAATGCGGCTGGGAGCGACGCTGTATGTAAAAAACAGCATAGAGGCGGTTGAGACATATAAAAAAGCCTTTGGGCTGGATTTGGGCTCTGACGCCATGACGCCGGTGACGTATCCTGACGGGACTTATCTGCACGCCCCGCTGTTCAGAGGCGGCCGGGAAATCTTTGACGTATCCGAGGAAACGCGAAATGACAAGCTGCTTGAACTGTTGCGGTCGTCCGATCAGCGGCCGATTTCCAGCATAGGCATAAACCTTGCCAGCGAGCAGGAGGTCAGGAAAGCGTTTGAGATACTGGCAAAGGACGGGAGGATAATCGGGCCGCTAAAATCTGAGCCGTGGTGCGCCTGTTGCGGCGAAGTCGTGGATAAATACGGCGTGAATTGGTTCGTGTGCCTCATGGAAGATTCAATTTAGACCGGAGTGCGAAAACACTAGCCTCCTCTGTATACGTCGTCGGCAAATGTTTTTCTGCATCCGGTATAGATAAAGTCTGTGTGTCACAGCCAAAAGATGGAGGTTCGGCTAATGGGTTATGAAACAAAGGTAATACTCAAGGCGATTGTCCACCTCATGAAGCGCTCCAAGGATCTGGACGAGGCTATCCGGTTGGTCACGGACATAGCCAACGCGGAAGACGTCATCATCGACACCGGCAACGAAAAGCAGGACGGGAAATAACCAAAAAACAGAGGGTGGGGGAATCTTTATCACCGACAAACAAAACGCCCTGGAAATCCTCCGTTTCGGCCGCCCCGAACGCGTTATGACCGGCCTCCCCTGCCACGGCGTCGGCTATTTCGGCGTGAACCATCAAAGTTTCGGCGACGGGCTGGAGGACGGCCACGACCGGCCCGCCGGCAGCGTGTGGACGGACATCTGGGGGACGACTTGGCGCAAGGAGAACGACGGCCTAATGGGCTTTCACATAGGGAACCCGCTGGCCGATCCCAAAAGCCTGGCGTCCTACAAATGGCCCGACCCGGACGACGAGCGTATCTGCGGCAAAATATACGAACAGGCTGAGGCTTTCGACAGGGACGGCGGCGCGTTTCTGTGCGGGGCCAACCGGGATACGCTCTGGGAAAAGGCGTACATGCTCGTCGGCATGGAGAATATGATGGAGTATTTTTACTCCGAGCCGGAATACGCCGGGGAGATTTTGCACCGTATCATGGATTTTCAGCTTGGCATCGCCGGGCACTACGCGAACGCCGGCATAGAGCTCGCGGCTCTGGGCGACGACCTGGGCACGCAATGCGGCCCGCTGCTGGGGCCGGAGATTTTCGGGGAATTCCTGCTGCCGGAGTACAGACGCCTGTTCGGGTTCTATAAATCCCGGAATATTTTGATCAATTTTCATTCCTGTGGGCATATCGAGCCTTTGCTGGAGGACTTCATCGCGCTGGGCGCCGATGTGCTGAACCCCGTCCAGGCCACGGCCAACGACCTGCGCCGCGTCAGGGAGATCACGGAGGGAAAAATGGCGCTGGCCGGCGGCGTTTCCACGGGGCTCATCATGGAAGGGCCGACAGAGCGCATAAGGCGGACCGTAAAGGACACTATTTACCTGTTGGGCAGAAACGGCGGTTACTTCTGCCAGCCCGACCAGGGAATGCCGTTCCCCCGGGAGAATATCGAGGCGTTTTATCAAGCCGTGGAAGAATATGGGCGATACCCATTAAACACATAGACATTCATTCATATTTCGGAGGCACCCAAATGGCTGTGGGGATCGTTAAAGTGCACACTGTAGATTTACCGGCGCTGCGGTTAATCGGCAAGCAATGTAACTGCGAAATCCATAAATTCGTCGAGGATTGGGCTGAGTGGATCGGTAACGGCTGGTTTGACCAACTTGAAAAACTAGGCGCCGCGCCGGAAAACGGCGACAGGTATCTGGGTGTAACCGATAATAACGGCGGATACTGGATTGGTTTGCTTTTCCCGCCGGGCACGCCTGTCCCGGACGGCTTTGAACATACGGAACTCCCTTCGGCAAGGTATGCCTTTTTGCAGTTTGAAGGCAAAAAAGACAAAGAGCTGCTCGGTGTGGATGGAATTAACCTTATCGTCGAAGAAATGCGCAAGCGCAGCTTGACCCCGGTTCCGCTTTGGAGCGGCTGGTGTATAGAGCGTTACAACCGTCCTGTATCTTCGGACAAAAATGTCAAAATTCTTTTGGAATGTCTGTATGAAATGCAATAAGGCTCGTTGTGCTCAGTAAGTATTATCTACATCAACTATAATACTATAAAAATTGGAGGTATACATTATGGGAAAAATCATCGGCATAGACCTCGGCACGACCAACTCGTGCGTGGCGGTCATGGAGGGCGGGCAGCCCGTCGTCATACCCAACAGCGAGGGTATGCGCACGACCCCTTCGATTGTCGGCTTCACGAAGGCCGGGGAGCGCCTCGTCGGCGAGACGGCGAAGCGGCAGGCCATCACCAACCCGGACAACACCGTCATGTCGATCAAAAGGCAGATGGGCAGCAACTACAAGGCCAAAATAAACGGCAAGGAATACTCCCCGCAGGAGATTTCGGCCATGATCCTGCAAAAGCTCAAGGCGGACGCGGAGGCTTACCTGGGCGAGACGGTGACCGAGGCGGTCATAACCGTCCCGGCGTACTTCACGGACAGCCAGAGGCAGGCCACGAAGGACGCCGGCAAGATCGCGGGCATGGACGTCAAGCGCATCATAAACGAGCCGACCGCCGCGGCGCTTTCCTACGGCCTGGACAACGAGAAAGAGCAGAAGATCATGGTCTACGACCTGGGCGGCGGAACCTTCGACGTGTCGATCATCGACATCGGCGACGGCGTCATCGAGGTCCTGGCCACCAGCGGCAACAACCGCCTCGGCGGCGACGATTTTGACGAACGGGTCATCAGGTACCTCGTGGCGGAGTTCAAAAAGACCGAGGGCGACGACCTCAGCCAGGACAAGATCGCCATGCAGCGCCTGAAAGAGGCGGCGGAGAAGGCCAAGAAGGAGCTCTCCAGCGTCTCCACGACCAACATAAACCTGCCGTTCATAAACGGGCCGAAGCATCTGGACGTGAACCTGACGCGGGCGAAATTCGAGGAGCTTATCCACGACCTCGTGGACATGACCGTCGGCCCCGTGCAGACGGCGATGAAGGACGCGGGGCTTTCCTCCGGCGACCTGTCGAAGGTGCTGCTCGTGGGCGGCTCGACGCGCGTGCCGCTCGTGCAGGATACCGTGAAGCGCCTGACCGGCAAGGAGCCGTTCAAGGGCATCAACCCGGACGAGTGCGTGGCCCTGGGCGCGTCGATACAGGGCGGCAAGCTGGCGGGCGACGCCGGCGCGGGCAACATTTTGCTGCTGGACGTGACGCCGCTGTCGCTGGGCATAGAGACCCTGGGCGGCGTGGCCACCAAGCTCATCGACCGCAACACCACCATCCCGACGAACAAAAAGCAGACCTTTTCGACCGCGGAGAACAACCAGACCGCCGTGGATATACTCGTGTTCCAGGGCGAGCGGCCTCTGGCCAGGGACAACAAGACTTTGGGCCAGTTCAGGCTCGACGGCATAGCGCCCGCGCCCAGAGGCGTCCCGCAGATCGAGGTCATGTTCGACATAGACGCGAACGGCATAGTCCACGTGTCCGCCAAGGACCTGGGCACGGGCAAGGAGCAGAAGATCACCATCACAGCCTCCACGAACCTGACCGACGACGAGATCGACCGGGCCGTGAAAGAGGCGGAGCAGTACGCCGAGAGTGACCGGAAGCGCAAGGACTCCATAGACGCCAAGAACGAGGCCGACTCGCTCATCTGGCAGACCGAAAAGCTCCTGTCCGACCTCGGCGACAAGGTCAGCGACTCCGACAGGAGCGAGATGCAGGCCGAGATGGGCCGCCTGAAGACCCTCGCCGACGGGATGCAGACGGAGCGCATGTCCGATTCCGACGTGGCGACGCTTAAAGCCGCGACCGAGGGCTATATGAAGAAGCTCAACGAATTCTCGACGAAGCTCTACCAGAACGCCGGCGCGGCGGGGCAAGGCGGGCAGAATTACGGGCCGGACATGGGCGGCGCGGGCGGAACGGGCTACGGAAACCCTAACGACGACGTGGTGGACGGGGACTATACGGAGAAGTAATATAAGGCAAGCGCAAAAGGCAACCTCCAAAAACCCGCCGGGGATGATTTTCATCGGCAACACGTACCGGCAAGAAAGCCGGACGCCAAACGCGCAGAAGCGCTTCCGGCTGCTATGAAAATTGGTTCGATGCGATGGGTTTTGGGGGTTGCCTTAAAGTTATTGAACACGGATTGGGCGAAGAATATGTTCTGATATTACTACAAAGTCCTCGGCGTTAAAAAGCCGTGACCGACGATCAGTCCCAGTCGATTTCGCCGTGGGAAAACACCTCGCCGTTTGCGATTTCCTGCTCGGCCAAATCCAGAATATGGCGTTCGGACGGCGTAAGCTTTGTAAATTCCGGGTCCCATGCGAGGACCAATTTTTTGACTAGTTCGTATACCAGCCCTTGATCCTGCTCGGGCAGCATTTCGAGCATGGCGGAAACGTCCTGGGCTATTGCGGACATGAAAACACCTCTTACTTGTATAATAAAATTTATTTGTAGATGTCGCCCCTCGGGCCTATATCCATAATATGCAAAATATTCGCTGTTTCATCGGCTTTATACTTAAAAATGACCCTATATCCGCCAATGCGCAAACGCAACCGGCCGTCCTTGTAGCCTTCCAAGGGTTTGATGTCACCCTTTGGCGGATTTTCCACCAATCCCTGGATCGCTGTTTTGATTCGAGCTTTTGTCTGGCTGTCCATTGAGTTTATCGCCTTAACAGCCGTTTTTGCGTAAATAATGTCCAACTCATATCGCCGTCTTTAGTTTATATTATGACCGATTGCTCTGATTGTATCACTTTTTCGCGTTAAGTCAATCTATGATAATAAGGTGAATCCATGGCCGATAAAAGAGATTACTACGAAGTCCTCGGCGTCGAGAAGGCCGCGACGGACGACGACCTGAAAAGGGCCTACCGTCAGATGGCGAAGAAGTACCATCCCGACGCGAACCCGGGGGACAAGACTGCCGAGGGCAAGTTCAAGGAGGTCAACGAGGCCTACGCCGTCCTGAGCGACCCGCAGAAGCGCGCCGCCTACGACCAGCACGGCCACGCGGCCTTTGACCCGGCCATGGGCGCGGGCGGCGCGGGCGGTTTCTACGGCGGCGTCGATTTCAACATGAGCGATATTTTTGAGAGCTTTTTCGGCGGCGAAGGCGGCTTCGGCGATATATTCGGCGGCGGGAACAGGCGCGCCAGGAGCGGCCCCCGCCGCGGCGCGGATTTGCAGACAAACATACAGATCAAGTTCGAGGAAGCCGTCTTCGGGACGACGAAGGACATTCAGATCACCTCGAACGAGCCCTGTCCGGCCTGCAAGGGCAGCGGCGCGAAGCCAGGAACCTCGGCCGAAAGCTGCAAGCACTGCGGCGGCACGGGCCAGGAGCGCGTCCAGCAGCAGACCATGTTCGGGACGATGACGAGCGTCCGGACTTGCTCTATTTGCCGCGGCGAGGGCAAGATAATCCGCGAGCCCTGCCCCGAATGCCGCGGCGCGGGCAAGATACGCGCCGTCAAGACCCTGTCGGTCATCGTGCCCAAGGGCATCGACAACGGCCAGAGCGTGCGCCTCTCCGGAAAGGGCGAGCCGGGTGAGAAGGGCGGCCCGCCGGGCGATCTGCTGATAACCGTCTATGTCCAGCCGCATAAGCACTTCACCAGGCAGGGCATGAACCTCTTCCTGGACGTGCCGATCACCTTCGTCCAGGCGGCTCTCGGCGACGAGCTGAAGATCCCGACCCTCGACGGCGAGGAAAAGTACGCCGTCAAAGCCGGGACGCAGCCGGGGACTGTCGCGACGATCCGCGGCAAGGGCGTGCCGAACGTGAAGAACAGCAAGTCCGTCGGCGACCTTATCATCAAGCTGGTCGTCACCGTGCCGACCCAGATGAACGAGAGGCAGAAACAGAGGCTCCGGGACTTCGCCGACGAGATGGGCGAGGAGTATAAGAATCAGAAGCACAGTTTTTTTGACAAGATAAAGAATTCGTTTAAGTAGGGGACGGCCTCCGGACGTCCCGTCGCGGGGTACGCTGTCCTCTACTAAATGACAGAGGGAGGGAAATATACTTGCGGAGGTTGCAATGAAACATTATTTCACGCATGAAAAACCAGAATGTCTGATTGAGGACTGGCCGGGAAAATACGAGATATTTTCATGGCTGGAGTTTGGCATTACAGTTCCGAACCCGATTTATTTGGTAACAACGCTTAAAGAAGGGGGTATCCCTAATGCAAACATCCTATTGTAAGCTGGTAGTGGGAGGTGAACTTATGGCATACGAAACCAAAGTTATATTGACCTTATTGGCCCGGCAAATAGCCAAATCGAAAAAAACTGGACGAAGAAGCAAAAGAAAGCGAATGAACTTATATAATTGCCGTCGAATGAAGGAAAACCTCGGCGTCTGTTTTTTGTCAAGGTAAAAAAGTCTGCGTCATTTTGGGGCTAAATTGTTAGCACCATCCCGGCAAACGCCTTCGCCGCGAACGACATAGTGACGTCCTTCGTCCGCGCGAGCCCGATATGCCGTGTCGGCAGCGCTTCCGCGAAGCGCAGCTCGAAAAGCTCGTTTTTCTCCAGCTTTTCCCGGATGTCCTCTCTTATAGTGGCGGCGATCCCCAGGCCGATCTGCGCGAACTCGGCCAGAAGCGACAGCGCGCCGAGCTCTATGGCTGGCCGGAGCTCCGCGTCGTGGCCCGACAGAAACATGTCCATCCGCCTCCTGGTGTTGCTGGCCTTTTCGAGCATCAGGACGGGATAGTTCCGCAAATCGCGCAGGCGCATCACGGAACCGGCCAGAAAGGCGTATTTCTCCCCCGCCGCGAAGCAGTCGTGGATGGGCATGACGGGGGTTATTTCCAGCGCCGCGTCCTCGTCCGCCGGGAGGTTGATGAACGCCAGGTCGACCGCGCCGTCTTTCAGCAAGGCCACGGATTCCCGCGTGGTGCGGTTGGTCACGGATATGCGGATGTCGGGGTATTCGGCGTTGAATTTTTTCAGCAAGGGGAGCAAAAAGAGGCCGCAGATGGTATCGGAAGCGCCGATCTTGATTTCGCCCGCCCGGAGTTCCCGCATCCGCGACAGCTTCTCCCGGGCGTTTTCGATCAGCGTTACCGCGCCGTTTACATATGAAAACAGGACTTCCCCCTCCGTCGTCAGCCTGACGCCCCTGGCGGCCCTGTCGAACAGCTTTGTCCCCAGCCTGTTTTCCAGCTGCTTTATTGCCTGGGAAACGGCCGACTGGGAAACGAACAGCGCTCCGGCGGCCTTGGAAACGCCGCCCGTTCTGGCGACCTCGCGGAATATCCGGTATGATTCCAGGCTTATGTCCATGTATAAGCGCTCCTTATCAATAGCATTAAAAAGATTAATTTTACTTATGCGTTCGGAGGTATTATACTTTTTATAGTAAACAAGGTCAATAGAATGGATGTGACACTTTATGCGTTATACCGGCGTGTGCGCGCGCGGCATCGTGACCCCTATCTTCAAAAGCGGCGACGACCTGGTGACGATGATATGCGACAGCCTGTGCCAGGCCTCGGAGCAGGAGGGCTTCTCCCTCGGGGACGGCGACATCGTGGCGGTGACGGAGGCGGTCGTCGCCAGGACCCAGAACAACTACGCCTCCTTCGCCCAGATCGCCGCCGATCTGCGCGGAAAGTTCGGCGGCGAGTCTTTGGGCGCGGTGTTCCCGATCATGAGCAGGAACCGCTTCGCGGTGCTGCCCGGCATCGCGAAATCGGCGAAAAAGGTATATATCCAGCTTTCATACCCGGCGGACGAAGTCGGCAACGCGCTGGTCAGCCAGAGCACCCTCGACCGCCTGAAGGTCAACCCCTACGCCGACAGCTTCGACGAGGCGGGCTTCCGGGCCGTCTTCGGCTACGACACTATCCACCCGTTCACCGGCGTCGACTATATCGAGTTCTACAAAAGCGTCAGCGACAACATCGAGATCGTTTTCTCCAACGACCCGCGCCACATCCTGAAATACACGAGCAACGTCCTCTGCTGCGACGTGCATTCCAGGCGGCGCACCAAGGCCCTGCTCCGCGAGGCCGGCGCGAACGTGCTCGGACTGGACGAGATACTGACCGCCTCCGTGGACGGGAGCGGCTATAACCCGGATTACGGCCTGCTCGGCTCCAACAAGGCTGCGGAGGGCTCGGTAAAGCTGTTCCCGCGGGATTGCGACTTGTTCGTCCGGAAATTGCAGGAGGCACTGAAAGCCCGTACCGGCAGGCATTTCGAGGTGCTGGTCTACGGTGACGGCGGCTTCAAGGACCCGCTCGGCGGCATCTGGGAGCTGATCGACCCGGTCATTTCCCCCGCGTATACGCCGGGCCTGGACGGCACGCCGAACGAACTGAAGCTCAAGTTCCTGGCGGACGGCGAATTGGCCGGGCTTTCCGGCGCGGAGCTGTCGCGGGCCATGCGGGAGCGCATCCGGACGAAGGACAAGAACCTGGTTGGCCAGATGGTCTCGGAGGGCACGACGCCCCGGAAGCTGCCCGACCTCCTGGGAAGCCTGAGCGACCTAGTCAGCGGAAGCGGCGACAGGGGCACGCCTGTGGTGCTCATACAGAACTATTTCACTAACTATGCAAGCGAATAAGAGGGTTATTCCGCTCAAAAGAGCTTTCCGGGTATGCGTCATGCTTGGGTCGGCGGCGATACTGATTTTTCTTTTTTCCGCGCTTACATTCGACAGGATGATAGAGTACAAGCAAGTCTCGTTTTACTCGGCGGAAGTGCCGGCGTGGATGGAGGGCTATAAAATAGCCTTTATTACCGACACGCACGCTTTGCCGGCGAACGAGCTTGAAAAAGCCGCGGAGCGGCTGAACGAATGGAAGCCGGATCTGCTGGTTCTGGGAGGGGATTTCCCTTCCGCCGGCGGCGGGCCGGAAAGGTCGATGGAAATCCTGTCAAAGGTCGCGACGGTGGACGGCATCTACGGCGTCGAGGGAAACCACGACAATTACGCGGAGCTTTTCGCGGCAATGGAGAAATATTCCGTCCGTCCGCTGTCAAACAGCGGCGTCCGCGTGCGCGAGGGTTTTTATCTGGCGGGCGTGGAGGATCTCTGGAACCGGGATCCCGACGTGAAAAAGGCGGCGGAGGGGGCGCGTCCGGGCGATTTTGTGCTGCTCATAGCGCACAACCCCGACGTCGCGATGAAACAGGACGCGTCCCCCGCCGGCCTGGTGCTGAGCGGGCACACCCACGGCGGGCAGATCACGCTTTTCGGCCTTTGGGCGCCGGCGCTCTGGCCGGGGAAGGGCATAACAAGCTACGGTCAAAGGTTCATGGCGGGGTGGGCGCGCTCGAGGGACGGGGCGCCGGTTTATGTCAGCAGAGGGGCGGGGACGTTTGAGGGTGTGCCGAGGGTTTTCGCGCGGCCGGAGGTGACGCTGATGACGCTGAGGGATGGGAAGTAGGTTCAGCAATATTTTGCCACAAAATTTTTTGGCGTCAAAATTTCCGGATATTCTATTTTAATCGGCGCAAAATCTACATCACCCGAAATCAACACATCCACATCCTCTATGATTGCCGAAACTAAAACAGGCAGATCCTTAGCGTCACAAATATCGGGGAATTTCGATTTGTCGATTCTCTCAGGCGAGTATACAAGTTCATATGGCAATTCCCGAAGAAAAGATTCCAAAAGGTCATACTTTTCAGGGAATTTCCGCTTTGTCACCCGTTTCAGTTCATCTACGACATAAATCGATAAAACAATGGTGTGCTGTTCTGTTATGTTTTCGCCCATTCGCAAGAGATATCGAGAAGACAGGGTAAACGCAGGAATCAGAACATTGGTATCAATCATGATCCGCATAACGTTCTTTCCACATCTCCTCCCGAACCTCGTCCACCAGCGCTACGACGTCGCTCTCGTCCTTTAGCCCAAGCCGGTCCGCTTCACCCGCAAACGCGGCCCGCATATTGGCAAAAGCGATTTTTGCCGCGTTCACGACAAAAATCCTATTACTCTCCTCCATAAAAATAATCTTATCCCCTTCTTTGACCCCGAGCTTTTTTCGTATGTCAATAGGGATAGTGATTTGTCCTCTGCTTGTGATTTTCGCCACTTCCATCTTGGTATCCCCTTACAAAACTGATAATCTTGCTTTCCTTACTTATCAGTATATGCAGATTTGGCTCATAAATCAAGATTTATTATGCATTCCGAATCTTTCTCTTTTATCCCTTGCTAACCCCTCATTATCTTTACCTCCCCCCCGACCATGACGAACCTGACGTTGTACTCCCCGTCTATCGCGATTATGTCGGCGGTCTTGCCCTCCGATATGCTGCCCGTCCTGTCGTAGATCCCGAGCGCCTTCGCGGGGTTGGCCGAGGCCATGCGCGCGGCGTCCGCCAGCGGCGCGTTCAGCGTTTCGCAGACGTTTCTGACGGCTGTTATGACAGACAGCGTGCTGCCGGCCAGCCTCCCCTCGGAGTTCCGGACCACGCCGCCCGCGACCGTCACCGGCTCGCCGCCGAGGTTGTACTCGCCGTCCCCGAGGCCGCCGGCGGATATGCAGTCCGTCACCAGGATGACCTTGTCCGGCCCCTTCATTTTCAGCAGAATCGCGGCCGCCGCCGGATGCACGTGGATAAAGTCGCAGATGAGTTCCGCGTAAATGCCCGGCTCCGTCATGACCGCGCCGACCATGCCCGGCTCCCTGTGGTTAAGGGGGCTCATGGCGTTGTAGGTGTGGATGGCGACGTTCCCGCCGGCCGCGATCCCGGCTTTGGCCTCGGCGAACGTCGCGGCGGTGTGCCCGAGCCTGACGTTTACCCCGCGCCGCCGGAGCGCCGCTATCGTCTCAAGCGCGTTCGGAAGTTCCGGCGCGAGGGCCACCGAGGCTACGGCCCCGGCCCCGAAGTCTATCAGCTCCTCGACCTCGCGCGCCGTGAAATCCGGGCGGAGCAGCCGCTCCGTGTGCGCGCCCCTGAATTCACGGCTGATATACGGCCCCTCGATGAACGCGCCGATGATCCGCGCCCCGTCCGTCCCGCGCTCCAGCGCCCCGCGGACGCCGGACAGGGCTCGCCGGATGTTCTCGGGCGTGTCCGTCATGGTCGCCGGGCAGAAGGACGTGACGCCCTCGGCGAGCTTGTGGAGGGACAGCCCGTTTATCGCCTCGTATGTGCCCTGCATCACGTCATAGCCGTTCCCGCCGTGAAAATGTATGTCGATGAAGCCCGGCAGGACGGTCAGGCCGGAGAGGTCGATCACGCCGCCGGCCGGGCGCGGGGAGGCCCCGGCGAAATCCGCCGGGGACGCCGGCATATCCCGCGCGGAACCGAAATCCGCCGGGGACGCCGGCATATCCCGTATCGAACCGAAATCCGCCGGAAAGGGATCCCCGGCGGGCCGGACCGAGGCGATCCGCCCGTTTTCGACGCCGATCAGAACGTTTGACAGGCTCCCCTCGCCGGTATGGCACACGCCTGTTCTAAGGTATGTCATAAAAACACCTCTTATCGCGGGTAATAGACAGGTATAAGGCGTTGTCCGCGCCATATCGCAAAGCTTTCAGCCATATTCTACATATTCCGCGCAAGTGTGTCAACCCGGGACGTTGAGAGGGGCGCAGCAAATTTACGGCAAAATTTCGCGGGGAAATCATATGAAAATCATAGGGGACGCCCCCAACGGCTGCAAGCTAAGCTGTAAACATTTACCATGTTGAATTTGTTTTATATTTTTGTATTATTTGCTATCAGAAAACACATGGAAACACCGTTGTAGGGGCGGCGTCATGCCGCCCGAAATTCGCGGCAGGCCAACGTGGGCGGCCTGCCGCCGCCCCTACGATGCAGCATTCGGTGTTATACTGGATAACTGCGGAAACTGGAGCCTGGAGCCTAGAAAAAACCTTGCAGACGCTGGGTTGTTTCGACATTTCCGCTGTAGATTTATGCAGTTAAGCGGTATAGTAACAGCAGTGGTAAATTATTACAGCTTAGTTTGCCGCCGTTGGGGGACGCCCCCTTGGGCGTCCCGTTACCTGAATCTGCCGACAACAGCGGGACGCCGAGGGCGTGAACAGCGGGACGCCGAGGGCGGCGTCCCCTACTGTATTACAGCATATCAAAAATAGTTGGGCAATTTGTCATCCTGAGCGAAGCGAAGGATCTAAGATTCTTCGGCTTCGCCTCAGAATGACAATGTGTAGTTATTTTTGGGATGATATAGTATTATGGCATATCCCACGAAAATTTGCTGCACCCCGTTGAGAGGGGCGCAGCAAAAAATC
>WQUN01000055.1 GCA_009782085.1 Bacillota bacterium | reverse complement strand
GCCCGCCGATACGGCGTAAGGGTCGCGCCTTTTGGCCCTGCCCGCCGTTTTCGCCCGCGTCTCAGCCCGCATACGGTTCGGCCTCCCGACAGTGGATTTAGAGTTGGATGAGTATTAGTATCAGAACAGCGCCAACTCCGGATCTATCATGTTTATAACGTAATTCGCGGCGACGACCAAAAACGCTCCCACGACCGATTGATACAGCCCGGAGGCGGCCGCCCTGCCGAAGGAGTCCACCGAGGCCGAGGCCATCCCGCCGCCGGTCAAAGCGCGGTATACATATGTATCGATCGTGTCCGTGACAGGGTAGAGCAGCGGCGAATTCATTGTAACCTGATAAAACAGGCCGAAATTCGATCTGAACAGGCCGCCCATCGCCATAATAAGCGATATCACCATGATGGGCCTTATCATCGGCAAAGTTACAAACCTGACCTGCTGCCGCTTCGACGCCCCGTCCACGATCGCGGCCTCGTATAATTCCGGGTCTATCCCCGTAATCCCGGCCAGATAGATGATGCAGCTGACCCCCGCGGTCATCCAGAAATTGACGATCGGCAATATGGCGACCCAGTTATTCGGCTTAGAGTACCACTCCACCTTATCCGCCCCCAAAGCCGGCAGGACGGAGTTGTTCATCAGGCCGTGAGCCGGGTCCAAAATCGCGTAGACAATGTAGCTTACCACGACGATGGACAGGAAATTGGGCATGATAATTATTGTCTGATAGAATTTCTTGGCGAGCCTGCCTCTGACCTCGTTGAGAAGGAGCGCGACCAGCACCGCGATGACCAAGCCGCCGAATATAAAAACAAAGCTGAACCCGACCGTATTCCTGGTTATGCGCCAGGCTGCGTCGTTGGAAAAAAGGAACCTGAAGTAACTGAGGCCGACAAAGGGGCTTTTCAACAAGCCCTTGCCGTAGTCCAGCTTTTTGAACGCCATGAGCACGCCGAACATTGGCATGTAATTATTTATTATTACAAAAACCGTCACTGGCAGCATCATTAAAAGCATTGCCTTGTACCTGCAGATGTTTTTACCCAATCGCTTTATGGCAATTTTGACCAAGCCTCCCCCCTCAACCATAGGCATTATATATAAGTAAATTCGTGAATTCTATGCAGTATTGTTACTTGTTGGACGTTATAATGACAATATGAAAGGAGTGTTTTCATGCTTTACCCCAAGAATTCCCGGCCTCTGACCGGGGAGCTTTTCCAAAACCCTACCTCGGAATACCGGGGCGCGCCCTTCTGGGCCTGGAACAACAAGCTGGACGCGAAAGAGCTGGCCTGGCAGATCGAGCAGCTGAAGCTGATGGGCCTGGGCGGCTTCCACATGCACGTGCGCACGGGCATGGACACGGAGTACCTCAGCGGCGAGTACATGGACATCGTAAAGGCCTGCGTGGAAAAAGCCCGGGCGGATGAAATGCTCGCGTGGCTTTACGACGAGGACCGCTGGCCGTCGGGGGCGGCGGGCGGCATCGTGACCCAAAACCCCGAATACCGGGCGAGGCGGCTGCGCCTTAGCCGCAGGCCGGGCAGCGGGATGCTGGCGCGGTATGACGTGCGCCTGGACGGGAACGGAAATCTGGCGGAATACAGGGTTCTCGGGGAAAACGAGGCCGCGCGGGGCTTTGCGCTCTACGCCTTTGAGGAAACGGAAGCGCCGAGCCCGTGGTTCAACAACCAAACCTATGTGAATACGCTTGACCCGGCGGCGATACGGGAGTTTATAAAGGTTACGCACGAGAAATACGCGAAATGTATCCCGGAATATTTCGGAAACGTCGTTCCCGCGATATTCACCGACGAGCCGCAGTTCACCCGCAAGCAGACCCTCTCTTTCGCCGGCGACGCTTCGGACGTGATTTTGCCCTGGACGACGGATCTGCCGGAGACCTATCAAGCCGCCTACGGGGAAAACATTTTCGCCGCGATTCCCGAACTGCTCTGGGATCTGCCCGGCGGGAAACCGTCGGCCGCCCGCTACCGTTATCACGACCATATCGCGGAGCGGTTCGCGTCGGCCTTTGCCGACCAGATCGGCACGTGGTGCGCGGCCCACGGGATAATGCTGACCGGCCATATGATGGAGGAGTCCACGCTGTTAAGCCAAACCGCGGCGCTCGGCGACGCCATGCGCTCCTACCGCTCGTTTCAGCTGCCCGGCATAGACATGCTCTGCGACTGGCGGGAGTTCACCACCGCCAAGCAGGCCCAGTCCGCCGCCAGGCAGTTCGGCCGGGAGGGCGTGCTTTCGGAGCTTTACGGCGTCACCAACTGGGACTTTGACTTCCGGGGGCACAAGCTCCAGGGCGACTGGCAGGCGGCGCTGGGCGTGACCGTGCGCGTGCCGCATCTTTCCTGGGTCTCCATGAACGGCGAGGCCAAGCGGGACTACCCCGCCTCGATCAATTATCAGTCCCCGTGGTACAGGGAATATCCCTACATTGAAAACCACTTCGCGCGGGTGAACACCGCCATGACGCGCGGGAAAGCGGTCTGCCGCGTGGGGGTCGTCCACCCGGTGGAGAGCTATTGGCTGCACTGGGGCGCGAGCGAGACCACGGCCGCAATCCGCAACCAGATGGAGGAAAACTTCCATAACGTGACGAATTGGCTGCTGCGGGGCCTGATAGATTTTGACTTTATAAGCGAGTCCCTGCTGCCCGGGCAGTGCGAAATCGGAGATATTTCCGAAAAGGGGTTTCCCGTGGGGGAGATGCGATATGACGCCGTCGTCGTTCCCGCTATGGAAACGATACGCTCGACGACCCTGGAGAGGCTGGAGGCGTTCCGCGGCAGGGGAGGCAGGGTGATCTTCCTTGAGGAAGCGCCGCGCCTTGTGGACGCTCGGCCCGACGGCGGGGCCGGGAAGCTCTTCGAGCGGGCGGAGCGGATTCCCTTTGAAAAGTACGCGCTGCTTTCCGCCCTGGAAGATTTGCGCCGGGTGGAGATCCGCTCCTCGTCCGGGGAAATGACCGACGGCCTGTTCGCCCAGCTGCGCGAGGAGGACGACTGCCTGTGGCTGTTCGTCGCCCACGCGGACGCGGCGCCGGATGAGGACAACCCGCGGGGCGATATGATTCGGATAAAAATAAGGGGCGAATACGGCGTAACTCTGTATGACACGCTCAACGGGGAAATTTTGCCCGTTCCGGCGGAAAGCGCGGACGGCTGGACGACGCTGCGCCATCCCTTATACGAGCACGACAGCCTTCTGCTGAAACTTGACAAAGGGGCGGGAAACAAGGCCCCCGCGCCGGCCGTATCCGGGCTTGTCAATTCCTCGGCGGAGGGGAAAACGCGCTTCCTGGGGCCCGTGCCGGTGACGCTCGGCGAACCGAACGTCCTGCTGCTTGATATGGCCGAATACTCGCTGGACGGAGAGCCCTACAGGAAACGGGAAGAAATACTTAGGCTGGACAACATCCTGCGCGGGGAACTGAACTGGCCGAAAAGAAGCGACGCCGTGGCCCAGCCCTGGGTGGAAAAGGACGAAACGACACCCCATAAGCTGAGGCTGAGGTTCACGTTCCGAAGCGGGATTTCCGTCAAAGGCGCGGAGCTGGCGCTGGAAAACGCGGGAACGACAGCGGTGACCCTGAACGGCGCCCCAGCCGGCGCGGCAAACGGCTGGTACGCGGACAAGTGCATCGGAAAGCTGCCGCTCCCGGAGATCGCCGCCGGCGAAAACGTGCTGGAGCTTACGCTTCCATACGGCAGAAAGACCGACGTCGAGGCCTGCTGTCTGCTGGGGGATTTCGGCGTGATAGCCGCCGGGTGCGTAGCGGCGCTGACAGACCCGGTGAAGGCTTTGCGCTTCGGCGACATAACGCGCCAGGGCCTGCCTTTTTACGGCGGCAACATAACCTATCGCCTGGAGGCCGAAACCCAAAACAACGGCCTGGAGATCGCGGCCACATGCTACCGCGGGAGCCTGCTTCGCGTAAGCGTGGACGGCAAGGACGCGGGCGCGATAGCCTTTTCGCCCTACCGGCTGACAATCGGCGGGCTGGCGCCGGGCAAACACAACATAGACGTGACGTATTTCGGGACCCGGGTAAACACATTCGGGCAGCTGCACAGAAACGACCGGAAAAATCCGTGGTGGGGGCCCAATTCCTGGCGAACAGAGGGAAGCGCGTGGACTTACGAGTACAGGTTCTGGCCGCAGGGGATATTGAAGTCGCCGGAGATTTTCTAGGGAACTGTCCGTAAATAACTTTACCAATCAGAGAATTTATATTATACTGTTTTCATCAAGCGGGAATGGGGTTAAGATCACGACAACGCATGAACATACAAATTGCACAACGAATGTAGGGTGCGCCGACCCCGGCGCGCCGAGCTTGCTCTGATTTTATGCGGAAATACTTTCATACGTTGTCGTGGGGTGAAGACGGTATAATGGAGGTTTACGGAGGTTGCCGGAAGAGGATACGGAGGTTTGAATCTTATGAGCGAAAGTTACCTTGACCGCCTCGGCGCCGCCGCCAGAGAGGCGTCCGAAACCGCCGCCCGCCTGGCGACCGGCCGGAAAAACGGGATACTTCTGAAATGCGCGGACGCGCTTACGGAGAACGCCGGCGCGATACTGGAGGCCAACGAAAAAGACATGGCCGCGGCCGCTTCCGCCGGCATCAAGCCGTCCTTCCTGGACAGGCTTAAGCTCGACAAAAAGCGGATCGGCGGCATGGCGGACGGGCTCCGGCAGGTCGCCGGGCTGCCGGACCCGGTGGGCGAGGCGGTGTCCATGAAGACCTTGCCGAACGGGCTCGTCGTCCAGAACGTCCGCATACCGATGGGCGTGATCGGCATGATCTACGAGGCGCGGCCGAACGTCACGTCGGACGCCTTCGGGCTGTGCTTCAAGGCCGGGAGCGCGGTCATCCTGCGCGGCGGCAAGGAGGCGCTCGCGTCCAACCGGGCCATAGTGAGCGTCTTTCACGGCGTCCTCGGGGAATGCGGCCTGCCCGTGGGGATCGTCCAGCTGATAGAGGACGCTTCCCGCGAGACCGCCCGCGATTTCATGCGCCTCAACAGGTACGTCGACCTGCTGATCCCGCGCGGCGGCGCGGGGCTTATACAGTCCGTGGTGGAGAACAGCTCCGTCCCGGTCATCGAGACGGGCGTGGGCAACTGCCACATCTTCGTGGACGAGAGCGCGGACTTCGCCGGGGCCGTGGACATCATCGTGAACGCCAAGGTCCAGCGGCCGAGCGTGTGCAACGCCGTCGAAAAGGTGCTCGTGCACAAAGCCGTCGCGGAGGAATTCCTGCCGCTTGTGGGCAAGGCGCTGGCCGCGCATACGGTGGAGATCAGGGGCGACGAGTGGGTCACGCGGCTCGTCCCCGGCGCGGTCACGGCGGTTGAGGAGGATTGGCCGAAGGAGTACGGCGAGCTTATCATCGCCATGCGCGCCGTGGACGGCCTGGAAGAGGCCATCGCGCACATCCGGAAGTATTCCTCCCACCACTCGGAGGCCATCCTGTCGAACGATTACGCGAACATCATGCGCTTCACCCGGGAGATCGACTCCGCGGCGGTCTACGCCAACGCCTCCACCCGTTTCACCGACGGCGGCGAGTTCGGCATGGGCGCGGAGATCGGCATCAGCACGCGGAAGCTGCCGGGGCTGGGGCCGATGGGGCTGCGGGAGATCACGTCGACGAAATATGTGATTTTTGGGAGCGGACAGGTCAGGGGGTAGGGGGGCGAACCGTGTTCGCCCATCAACCTAACCTCTGAAAGATCCGTATTATCCGCCGCCTGACAATCTTTTTTTGTTTCCCGCGAACCTTTTCACCGCCAGTTCGGCCCCCAGCGCGCAAACCGTCCCCACCGCCGCGCCCGCCAGAACGTCGCTTGGGTAGTGCACGTAGAGGTATATCCGCGAGAAACTTATCAGGACGGCCAAAATCAGCGCGGCCGCGCCCGGCCTTTTGCGGAACGCGAATATGGACGCGGCCGCCGCGAAGGAAACCGCCGCGTGGCCGGAAGGGAACGAAAAATCCGTCGGCCGGGCGACCAGAAGCGTCACCGCGGCGTTTATGTCGCACGGCCTGATCCTGTGGAACGCCGGCTTCATGATGAGGTTGCAGATTATTATCTCCGCGGCGATGGCCAGGGCCATGGCGCGCCCCATGTCCCTCGTCCCGCGCGGGATCAGGAAAAACGCCGCGGCCGCGATCCAGAACCATCCGTAATCCCCCAGAAAAGTCAGGCAGACCATCAGAAAGTCCAGGGCCCCTGACCTCAGCGCGGACTGAACGCCGTCCAGGATCGCGAAATCGGCGGATATAATCCAGTTGACGGCGTTCACCCCCCAAAAAACTTACCCGAGTTCCCTCGGAAACTCGAAAGCCGCGCCGGGACTGTCATTCTGAGCGATAGCGAAGAATCTTACCCTCAATGACATAACCCCGTTATAGAGTAAAGACCCTTCGCTTCGCTCAACTGACAACTGGGATTTATTAGTGTCCGAGGGTACTCTTACCCCATCTTCCCGTCCCAAAGCGGCTGCTCGGTCGCCTCGGCGGGTATCTCCGGTTGCCACTGCGTCCACGCGGTTATCGCGTAGCGCGCCTTCGCCCCGGCCTGACCCGAACCGGTGAGCACCCCGCTTTCGGCGTAATCCGGCGCGTCGACCGACAGTTCGACCGCCAGGTTGGTCTGCGGGCGGCTCACGGATTGAAAATTCGCGGAGACTGTTATTTTCCCCCGGCCGGCCTCGATTGTCAAGCCCGGATAATCCGCTTTAAGCGCCTCCATGTTCTCCAGGGCGAAGCGCGAATAGGCCTCGCCGGGAGCCGGATTGGCCGTTTCGCCATTGGCCGCGGGCAATCCGCCGTATGCCTTTCGCTCCGCCTCGGCCAGTTCGGCGTCGACCCGCGCCAGAAACTCCTCCGCCTCGGCGTCCGCCTCGTAGTAGGCCGCCGTCCAGTCCGCGGCGCGGCGGCTAAAGGTGTAGTTGACTTTGGCCGAGGTAATCGAGAAAGTTCCGAGCGCCGCCAGAACCAGCATCATGAAGATGACGAGGACGGAGGACGCGCCGCTCTGTCCGGAGAGAAAAAGGCGGACGCCCGGCGCCGGTTTCCCGCCTTCCGTAAATCTCCCAACCCGGATAAACCGGAAAAACGCGGCGAAAAAAACGGGCCGGTTTGCGTTGCGTCCCGTATGCGCACGCCTAGAACTCCCCGCGTGCCGCGGGGAAATATTTCTTCGTCTCAAATCCGACCATCTCCGCCAAATTCCCCCGCTCCCCCACCTTGTAAACCGTGGACCTGATCTCGTACATCCGTCCGCCGCCCCCGGGCTTCGCGGGGCCGTCCCCGGCGGGATCCGTCCGGGACGCCGCGCCGCGGCTCCCGGCGTCGCGCAGGATTATCTCATGCAAAAAAGCCGCGCCCTCCGGGAGAGCGTCCTTCCCGCCGGCGGGAAGCTCCGCCCAGTTTTTATCGTAACAGCGGTATATCGCCGTTTCGCCGCCGTTTTCCCAGGCGAGGCCGCCGCTTGCGAGCTGCGCCGATATAAAGCCGGCGGCGGAACTCTGCGCCTTTAGCGCCTCGACGGCGTTCCCGGCCACGGCCGCGGCGGCGTCCGTGTTTTTGGCCAGCCTGTTCTCGCCGGCCGAGACGGCGAACATCTCCAGGACGAAACCGCTGACCAAGGCGACGATCGCGATCGACAGAACGATCTCCAGAAGCGAAAAGCCGCTTTCGTTTTTGAGAACGGCGCGCGGCCAAAACGCCGCGGCGCGATTTTCCGGCCGTCCGGCCGCCGCCTTTGAAAACGCTTTGCGCAAACGCGTCATCTCCCGCCCGCTTCCGCGGCGCTCCGCAGGCTGACCGTGTCCGGCGGCCCGACGACGCCGGCGTTTCCGGCGTCATACGAAACCGCGCCGTCCTTCATAACCGCCGAGAAGCCGCCGGTTTTCGCGATCACGTTGGCCCCTTCCCACGCCGGGGTCTCTCCCGGCGCGGCGAGCACTTCCCGAAGCTCCCCGTCCGCCCAGTATATCCACGCGTCATAGCCGCTTTCGGGGTCCTCGGGAAAGCGGTTCCTGATGACGATGGAGTCCCCGCCGTTCAGGCCGTTCGGCTCGACGGAAATCCTGTCCGCCGCGTCGTTTTGCCTTAGGCGCACTTTCACATAGGAGCCGGCGACCCTAGCCCCCATCCGGGCGCTTTTTTCGGCGGAGAGCCTCTTTTCCGCCTCGCCGCCTTCGTAGACAAGGGAATAGACGGCGAAGCCGAACATAAGCATCAGTACCAAGACCGTGACGGGTTCCGTCAGAGCGTTCCTGCCGCGCATCAAAAAACCTCGATTCAAAAGAGCCAGTAATAAATTTGTATGTTCGCGCGTTTGCCGTAGGTTCCTACGGCTTTGCCGCGACCCGGACGTCGGGCATGTAGTTGTTCAGGCCGTTTCGCTCGTAATAATAATAAAACCTCTCGTCGTCGAAGATCACGCCGTAGTGCGACAGGTATCTGACGTCGTCGGGATAGCCGCCCTCCAGCGCGTAGCACTGCGCCAGCGCCTCGCGGATCGCCGACGCCGCGCGCCCGGCCTGTTTGCCGCGCTCCGCGTCCGTCGCGCGGACGCCGGAAAGGATATATCCGGCCAAAACGGCGAGGATCGCCAGGTAAACCAGCCTGCCGGCCAATGTCAGGTTAACGTCGCGCCGCAATAGCGTCACCTCTCCCGCTATATTGAGTTCCACGGAAACCCGAATGCCGCATTCCATTGTCATCCTGAGCGAAGCGAAGGATCTTTCGCCACCGTGTCAAAAGCAAGATTCTTCGGTTGCGCCTCAGAATGACAGAGTAGTTTCCGTGGGTACTATACCGGATGCAGAAAACATTTGCCGACGACGAGCCGACACGACGAACGCTTCAGCGGCGTGTTGGCGACAGAGGAGGCTAATGTTTTCGCACTCCGGTATAATATTACATGATCGCGTTCATAACGCTCACCATCGGCGCCATCGCCGACAGCAACTCACCTCTCCCGCAATATTACATGATCGCGTTCATAACGCTCACCATCGGCACCATCACCGACAGCAGAATCCCCCCGACCACCACCGACAGCACGATGACCAGCGCCGGTTCGAGCGTAGCCGCGAGCCGTTCCCCGGCCTCTTCCGCCTCCGCGTCAAAGACCCCGGCCGCGCGCCCGAGCATCTCCTCGAGCCTGCCCGTGGCCTCGCCGATAGTCACCATGTCGAGGAACAGCGGCGGGAAAAAGCCGGCCGTTCGCAGCGCGCCGGAGAGCCCCTCGCCCTCCCTGACGCGCTCGGACACGGCGGCGAGCCTGTTTTCGGCAAAGCCGTTTCCGGCCAGCGCGTGCGTCTCCTCCAGCGCGCCCAGGAGCTGGACGCCGCTTTTAAGCAAAATCGCCAGGCTTCGCGACAGCCGCGCCGTCAGGATCCTCGACCGTATGAACGCGCCGGGCGGGAAGGTCATTTTCAGCCTGTCGAGCCAGAGCCGCCCCGGCCCCGTCCCGGCGAACCGCGCGAACGCCAGCGCCAGCGCGGCGACAACCGCGGCGATTGCCCAGAACCACCTCGCCAGGAAATCGGAGGCGCGGAAAATCGCTTTGGTCGCGGAGGGCATGTCTCCGCCCATCGACAGCAGGGTGTTCTCGAACATCGGCAGGATCTTCACGACCATGAGCACGACAATCCCGGCCATCAGAACCGTCAGCGCTAGAGGGTACGACACCGCCGATCTCAGCCGCCTGCGGGTCCTGTGCTCCTTGTCGAAATAGTCCGACATCATCTCAAAGACCGTGTCGAGCGTCCCGCCGGCCTCCCCGATCCCGATCATGTTCGCGAGATACGGCGTGAGTATGTGCGGGTACATCGAGGCGGCCGCGGCAAAGGTCATCCCGCTTCGCATGTGCGAATGAATTTCCCGGAGGGCCTGCCGGAGCTGGGCGTTATCCGTATGCTCCGCGATCATCAGAAGGCCCTCCATGACCGTGACCTGCGAGAAAAACACGACCGACATCTCCCGGCAGTATACGGACAGCTCTTTGGGGGAGACCAGAGCGTAGGCGCGGGAGGCGTACCTCGTTCGGGAGGCGAAGACCGAGCAGCCGGTGAGGCCGGCCCTTTTCAGGTATTCCTCCGCGGCCGTCCCGGACGCGAACGACCGCGCGCCGCCGATCGCGCGGCCTGTGCCGCCGAGGCCGCGGTATGTGAACGTGGGCATAAGTCAACTCCTTGTTATAGATATTGCTGCAAAACCTGCATATCCTGCGCGCGCGGCTTTACCTCGTCCATGTCTATCACCCCGGCGAGATAAAGCCTCGCCAGGTCGGCCTCCAGGACCTGCATCCCCTGGGCCTGGCCGGTCTGTATGACGCTGTTGATCTGGTAGTGCTTGCCCTCCCGGATCAGGTTGCGCACGGCGGGGTTCACGAACAGCACCTCGCTGGCCAAGGCGAAGCCCGCGCCGTCCGCCCTCGGGATGAGCTGCTGGGACACGACGCCCTCGAGCACCGCGGCGAGCTGGCTCCTGACCTGGCTCTGCTGGGCCGTCGGGAACGCGTCGACGACGCGGTCGATGGTCTTGGCCGCGCCGACGGTGTGGAGCGTCGAAAAGACCAGGTGGCCCGTCTCCGCGGCGGTCATCGCGATGGAGATCGTCTCCGGGTCGCGCATCTCGCCGACCATTATGACGTCCGGGTCCTCGCGCAGGGCCGAGCGGAGCGCCTGGGCGAAGCTGTCCGCGTCGTCGCCTATCTCCCTCTGGGTGACGAGGCTCTTTTTGTGCCTGTGCAGGTACTCTATCGGGTCCTCGATCGTAAGGATGTGATAACTGTAGTTCTCGTTTATCAGGTCGATCATGCTGGCCAGCGTCGTGGACTTGCCGCTGCCCGTCGCGCCGGTCGCCAGGAAGAGGCCCTTCGTCCGCGCCGTGAACGCCTCGACGGCGGGCGGCAGGCCGAGGCCGGCGAACTTCGGGACCTCGAACGGAAGCCTTCGCACGGCCATCGCGAGCGTCCCGCGCTGGGAGTAGATGTTCGCGCGGAAGCGGCCGAGGCCGTGCATAGAGAAGGAAAAGTCCAGCACGCGTTCCTCCTCCAGCCGCCGGCGCTTTTTCCCGTCCAGGAGAACTTCCGCGGCGGCCGTTATCTCCTCCGGGGCGATCTTCCCGACCGGGGCACCGTCCAGCTCCGCCACCTCCTCCAGCCGCCCGTTGACGCGGATCATCGGCCTGCTCCCGGGGCACAGGTGCAGGTCTGTCGCGCCCGCGTCCTTCGTCAGGGCTAGCAGAGCGTCCATGAATCGCTGGCCGGGGGAAAAGTCCATGGCGGCCTCCGTTCCGGGTTTCCCGTTTTCCAATGGGGTACGTGTAAGGATATTATGAATGTTTATATTATCCTCTGTTTTATGGGAAAAATGTAAGGCGCGATATAAAATCGCGCCTTAGGTTGCGTTATGTCTTAATTCACGCTGTAAAGCATCTCAGCGTAAGTCGGCAGCCTCCACAGCCCCTTCGGGACCAGCGTCTCCAGCTCGTCCACTGTGACCCGAAGCTCCGCCATGCCGCCGTATATCACGTCCCTGTGGAACCTCGCCCTCGCCAGGACGTCCTCGTCCCGGGCCCCGGCGTCCGAGAGCCCGTCCTCCAGCGCCCGGAGCCTTTGAAGCAGCGCGGCCGCCAGCTCCGACGTCTTCGCCAGCAAAAATTCCTCTGTTTCGCACCCGAACCCGCGCCCAAACTCCCCAACAGCCTTTTTGTCCCGCAAAAGCGCGGCAAGTTCCCGCTCGAAGGCCAAAACGGCCGGGATTATCTCCCGTTTGACCAAGCCCTCCATCGTCAGCGCCTCTATGTGGATGGTCTTGGCGTACTCGTCCAGCAAAATCTGGTAGCGGGAGCGTATCTCGCTCTCGCTGAGCACATGGTGCCTGGCCATGACCTCCGCGTTTTTGGGCTGGATATAGGCGGGCAGCGCGTCCACCGTCGTCCTCAGCTCCGATAACCCGCGCTTTTTCGCCTCCTCCGCCCACTGCGCGGAGTAGTTGTTCCCGTTGAAAATGACGCGTTTGTGATTTTTGATCGTCGTCCTGATCAGCGCGGTCAGATCCCGCCGGAAATCCGCCGTGTTTTCCAGACTGTCCGCGAAGACCCGGAGCGTCTCCGCCACGATCGTGTTCAGGATGAAGTTCGGGCAGGCTATCGAAAACGCCGAGCCCACCATGCGAAGCTCGAACCTGTTGCCGGTGAACGCTATCGGCGACGTGCGGTTGCGGTCGGTCGTGTCCCTCGGGAAATAAGGCAGAGCAGTGATCCCGATCTCCACCGGGCGTTTCTCTCCGCCGCCTTTTACGGCCCCTGCCGGTTCCATGACTGCCGAGGAATAGGCTGCCAGCGGCGCGTCCGCCCCGTTGTAGGCGGCGCCCGTCTCTATCGCCTCCAGAATCCCCGTCAGCTCGTCGCCCAAAAAAACGGAGACGATCGCCGGGGGCGCCTCGTGGGCGCCAAGCCTGTGGTCGTTCCCGGCGCTGGCCGCCGAGACGCGCAGAAGCTCCTGATAGTCGTCCACGGCCTTTATGACCGCCACGAGAAACAGCAGGAACTGCGCGTTCTCGTGGGGCGTGTCCCCCGGCTCCAGCAGGTTCGCGCCGGCGTCGGTCGACAGCGACCAGTTGATGTGCTTGCCGCTGCCGTTCACGCCGTCGAAGGGCTTCTCGTGCAGCAGGCAGGCCATGCTGTGCCTGTTGGCGACGCTCTTCATGGTCTCCATGGTGAGCTGGTTGTGGTCGGTGGCTATGTTCACGGTGGTGTAGATCGGGGCCAATTCGTGCTGGGCCGGGGCCGTCTCGTTGTGCCTGGTCTTGGCCAGTACGCCGAGCTTCCAGAGCTCCTCGTCCAGCTCCTTCATAAACGCCGACACCCGCGGCTTAAGCGCGCCGAAGTAGTGGTCATCCAGCTCCTGGCCCTTGGGCGGCTTCGCGCCGAAGAGCGTCCTGCCGGTGTACATCAGGTCCGGGCGTTTCAGGAACACTTCCTTGTCGATCAGGAAATACTCCTGCTCCGGGCCGACGGTGGCCGTGACGCGCTTCACGTCCGCGTTCCCGAACAAAACCAGCACGCGCCTGACCTGGATGTCCAGCGCGTCCATCGAGCGCAGAAGCGGCGTCTTTTTGTCCAGAGCCTCCCCGCTGTACGAGCAGAAGGCCGTGGGTATGCAGAGCGTCCCGTCCTTGATGAACGCGTAGGACGTGGTGTCCCAGACCGTGTACCCCCTGGCCTCGAAGGTGGCGCGGAGCCCGCCCGACGGGAAGCTCGACGCGTCCGGCTCGCCCCGGACGAGCTCCTTGCCGGAGAACTCCATGATGACCGTCCCGCCGCCGGCGGGCGAGATGAAGCTCTCGTGCTTTTCGGCCGTAATGCCGGTCATCGGCTGGAACCAGTGCGTAAAATGGGTCGCGCCCTTTTCGACGGCCCAGTTTTTCATGACCGCGGCCAGCACGTTCGCCAGGCCGAGCTCCAGGCGCGCGCCGCGGGCCATGGTGTTGACGAGCGCCCGGTACGTGTCCCCGGGCAGCCGCGAGCGCATCACGTCGTCGTTGAACACCATGCTTCCGAATATGCCGGGTATGTCCTTCATTTGTAACCCCCTGTTTTCATAGTAAATTTATCCCCGCGGCCTCGCAGCCGGAAATCGTCTTTTTGTCCCAGACGGACGCCTGGACCTCGCCGATGTGCGCCTTTTCCAGCAATAGCATAGAAACCCTGGACTGGCCGATCCCACCGCCGATGGTCAGCGGCAGCTCGCCCGCCAAAAGCGCCCTGTGGAACGGAAGCCCGCGGCGGCCCTCCGCGCCCGCCTCCCTGAGCTGGCGCTCCAGCGACCGCTCGTCCACGCGTATGCCCATGGACGAGATTTCGACCTCGCGGTCCAAAACCTCGCTCCAGAACAGTATGTCGCCGTTCAGCGCCCAGTCGTCGTAATCGGGCGCGCGGAGGTCGTGCCTGCCGCCGGAGCGGAGCCTGCCGCCGATCTGCGCGACAAAGGCGGTTCTGGCCGATTCGGTAAACTTCCGCTCCCGCTCCTTCGGGGGCAAAGCCGGATACGCGTCCTCCAGCTCCTGGGCGGTCACGAACCGGACGTTTTTGGACAGTGACGTCCCGAACGCCGGATAGAGCCGCCGGATCCGCTCCTGGGTATCGCAGACCGCGCCGACGATCTTGCGCGCGGTTTCCTCCAAAAACTCCAGGCTGCGCGCTTCGCGGCCGATGACCAGCTCCCAGTCCCACTGGTCGTGGTATATGGAATGTAGGTTGTCGATGCGGTCGTCGCGGCGCGCCGCGTTCATGTCGGCCCAGAGCCCCTCTCCCGCCCGGAAGCCGTATCTCTTAAGGGCCAGCCGCTTCCACTTGGCTAAGGACTGCACGATCTGCGCGTTCCCGCCCGTCTCGGGTATGTCGAACTCCACGGGGCGCTCCCCGCCGCCGAGGTCGTCGTTCAGCCCGGTTTCGGAGCCGACTATCAGCGGCGCGGACACGCGCCGGAGGTTCAGCGCCGCCGACAGATTGTCCTCGAATATCCTCTTCAGGCTCCAGATGGCCTTTTGCGTCTCGCAGACCGACAGGACGGACCTGTAGCCTGCGGGGATATACAGTTCGCTCACGGAATCATCCCTTCCCGGATATTCTGCGCCGCCTGACGCCGATCCCGATTAATACAGGATCGGCACGGCGCCGGCGGGTCCGGCGCGCGGTTCGCTTTATCTGACGAAGGAATGGTTCGCTTGGGTGTGTATACCAATGTCCACAGGTTAAGCGGTGCGGGATGGAACCCGCAGCCACAAAATCGCGGATTCTGTAGGGTCGGGGTTCCATCCCCGACCGAAACCCCTTTTACCTGTGGATATTGGTTTGCACACCAATGTCCACAGGTAAAACAGAAACAGCGCATGTGGGCTGCCATATAGTCGTTTCGTTTGAAATTGAGCTTCAAACTTCGCGCAAAACGCCCCTGAATATTGGTCGTTTCGCGCTCGTTTTCAGCTCATTTCAAATCGAAACGACTTAGTCGTTTCGTTTGAAATTGAGCTTCAAACTTCGCGCAAAACGCCCCTGAACAACAGTCGTTTCGCGCTCGTTTTCAGCTCATTTCAAATCGAAACGAC
>WQUN01000054.1 GCA_009782085.1 Bacillota bacterium | reverse complement strand
CATTAGTTGCTATTCATTTGCCACTATTTGGCAGAAAGGAGTACCCTTAAATTGCTTAGCACTGGTCGATTTTGTGTCTTGACAAATTTTCGTTTTTAGTTTTTGCCGTAAATGAAGCGGCGGACTTCGCGGGAACAAACGGTTGCTACTTCTATACTGGTAAAGACGCTACGGAGAGCAAGAAAGCCAGCATGAAAGGCCATACCCTTGTAATCGCACCTCATGAAGGTCTTGTATCCTCGGGGACATGGCTTGCTTGCCGTAAAAAGCTGTTGACCAACACAAAGTTTGCCGGTTCTCACAAGGCAACAAGTACATGGCTCGCCGGGAAAGTCAAATGTGTCAGATGCGGTGCGGCTCTGGTGAACTCGAACAACCCCAACAGTATTTCCTATTTCCGTTGCAGGAAGCGAGCAGATACCGCTAAGAGTAGCTGTGAAGGGTGCGGAACATTCCGCGTACATGAGTTTGAGGAATCCATCTACAGAGAAATGCGCTGCAAGATGATTGAGTTTCAAACACTGACGGGAGATAATTCCTCAAAGGTCAATCCCAAGCTGACCGCCTTGAACGTCGAGCTTGCACAGGTGGAAACCGAAATTGAAAAACTGCTGGACAATCTTACGGGCACAAACTCCATCCTGTTATCTTACGCCAACGGTAAGATCGAGGAACTGGACGCAAAAAGGCAATCGCTTACAAAAGCGATTGCCGATATGAAAGCCTCAACCCTGGCTCCGGAATACGCTAAAAGCATATCCGGTTATCTCAAAAACTGGGATAACGTGAGCTTTGAGGATAAACGGCTTGTAGTGGACGGATTGATTTCCAGGATCAACGCTACGAGCGAAAGCGTCCAGATTGAATGGAAGGTTTAACACGACGATGTAAACATATTAAGGGAACCCTGTTGTACATTGTCAAACGATGTCGGCGTCCGCCCCTACGGAGGACGAAAACTCGGCTTTGCTGAATTTGGTTAAAGAAAATCTGTCGAACTCACGTTATGAAAAAGGGCTTGTGATAACTTATGATACAGAAAACGGAACAGCCGGCCGCCAGGCTGTCGGAGGTGCTCAGCCACATCCCGCTGTCACCGGCGGCGCTGAGTGCCCTGGGGCAGGCCCGGGTAAACCATGTCAGGGTGGACGGAAAAACCGGCGCCATGAGCCTGGGGCTGAGCCTGGGCCGGATCGTGGACGAGGCTTACCTGCGCGAGCTGAGGAGCGCCGTCGCGCAGGCCATGCCGTTTTTGTCCGCCGTCGAGCTGGACATACGGTACGCCGGGGGCGATTCGGACTGCTTTATGGCGGATTACTGGCGTCACTGCCTGAAGGACATCCGGCGGACGCACCCGGTCTGCTTCAAGGCGCTGGAGGCCGCGGACCCGCGCCTGGACGGCGGCAGTTTCACGGCCCGCGTCAAAAGGGACAATCTGGCGTTTCTGAAAAAGGCCGGCGTGGAGGATTATATCCAGCGGTTGTTCGACAGCCAGCTTGAGGGCGGCCCGCGCTTCGCGCTCGCGGGGGCTGAGGGTTCAATAGGATCAGAGGATCCGGGAGCGGCCGCTTATCCAAGGGCTGGCGCCGCGGCTGAAGTCATGGCCGGCCCCGCCGCCGAGGACCCGCCGGCCGCCGCCGGCAAAGCCGATAAGAAAGAAAAGGCGCCGTCTAAGCCGCAGAACGATAAAACCGGCTCGGCACACAATAAAACCGGTAAGCGCGGCGGCCTCAAGCTCAATCCGGCCTTAAACGGGCAGGCGCGGTCGCTTTCGCAGGCGCTGGAAGAATCGGAGAAGGACGACATCGTGTACATAGAGGGCGAGATATTCGCCCTGGACAGCCGCGAGACCCGCGGCGGCGGCCTCTTGGTCACCTTTGACGTAAAGGACCGCGGCGGCGCGGTCTCCGTAAAGGCGTTCACCGCGAAGGACGAGCCGGAGGGCCGCCTGGGCGGGGCGCTGCGCCTGGGCCAAAACGTGCTCATAAAGGGCAGGGTGCAGTATGACGAATACGCGGGCGAACTGAACGTCATGGCCGCGGAGATACGCCCGGCCGCGCGCGGATCCGAGCGCGCCGACATCGCCCCGCGCAAGCGCGTCGAGCTGCATCTGCACACCAACATGAGTTCCATGGACGGCGTCAGCTCCGCCACGGACCTAATAAACGCCGCCAAATCCTGGGGCCACACCGCGATAGCCATAACGGACCACGGCGTCGCGCAGGCGTTCCCGGAGGCCATGAACGCCGCGAAAAAGGACATTAAGGTCATCTACGGCATGGAAGCGTACATCGTGGACGATCTGGGGGCCGTGGCGCAGATGGCGGGGAACCTGCCGCTGGATACGGGTTATACGGTGTTCGACCTGGAGACCACGGGGCTCTCCCGGGAAAACGACAAAATAATTGAGATCGGCGCGGTCAGGATAAGAGGCGGCGTCATAACGGACACCTTCTCGCGGTATGTGGACCCCGGCGTTTCGTTGCCGGCGGAGATCACGGCGCTGACGGGCATAACGGACGCCATGCTCGCGGGCGCGCCGGATATCGCGCGGGCGCTGCCGGAATTCCTGGCGTTCGCGGGGGCCGACGTGCTCGTTGCGCACAACGCCGGCTTTGACATGGGCTTTGTCCTGGCCGCCGCGAAACGCCTGGAATCCGCGGCGGAATACGATATCGAAAACCCCGTGCTCGACACCGTCGAGCTCTCACGCGCGCTCTTCCCGGAGCTGACGCGGCATAAACTGAATACGGTGGCCGAGCATCTTGGGGTCAGCCTCGAGAATCATCACCGCGCCTCCGACGACGCCCGCGCGGCGGCGGAGATACTGCTGAAATGCCTGAAGATACTGGATGGCAGGGGGATCAACACCCTGAGCGAGATAAACCTGCTGTCGTCCCAGAACGTCAATAAGATCAGGCAGAGCTACCACGCGGTCATACTGGCGAAGAACCGGGCCGGCCTGCGCAATCTGTACGAGCTCATCTCCAGATCGCACCTGGAGTTTTATTCCAAGCGGCCGCGCATACCCAAGAGCGCCTTCCTGCGCCTCAGGGAGGGCCTGATCATCGGCACGGCCTGCGAAGCCGGCGAGTTTTACCGGGCCATCCTGGGCAATAAGCCGGACCGGTATATCCGCGAACTGGCCGAGTTTTATGATTACTTTGAGATACAGCCGGTGGGCAACAACAGGTTCATGCTGCGCGAGGGGACCGTGCGCTCCGCGGATGAGCTCATGGACATCAACAGGAGGATAACGGCCCTGGGCGAGCGCTTTAACAAGCCCGTCGTGGCCACGTGCGACGCGCATTTCCTAAACCCCGAGGACGAGGTCTACCGCCGGATAATCATGGCCAGCGAGGGTTTCAAGGACGCGGACAACCAGGCCCCGCTGTACCTGCGCACGACAGACGAGATGCTGAAGGAATTCGAGTACCTCGGCGCGGAGAAGTCATATGAGGTCGTCGTGACCAACACCAATCTGATCGCTGACATGATTGACGACATCAGGCCCATCCCCGACGAGACCTACCCGCCCAGGATCGACGGGGCGGCCGAGCAGCTCGAGCGGCTTGTCAGCGAGCGCGTGCGGGAGATCTACGGCGAAAACCCGCCCGATATCATAAAGGAGCGCCTGGCGAAGGAACTGGACTCGATCATAAAACACGGCTTCGCCGTCATGTACATCATCTCGCAGAAGCTCGTGTCAAAATCCATGGAGGACGGGTATCTGGTGGGGTCCCGCGGCTCCGTGGGGTCTTCATTTGTGGCGACGATGGCCGGTATAACGGAGGTCAACCCCATGCCGCCGCACTATATCTGCCCCGGCTGCAAATTCTCCGATTTCACCTCGGACGCGGTCCTCAGGTTCGCCGGCGGCTCCGGCTGCGATATGCCGGACAGGCTGTGCCCGGTGTGCGGCGTCCCGCTGAACAAGGACGGCCATGACATCCCCTTTGAGACGTTCCTGGGTTTCGACGGGGACAAGGAGCCGGACATAGACCTCAATTTCTCGGGCGAGTATCAGGCCAGGGCCCACGCGTACGCGGAGACGCTTTTCGGCAAGGGCAACGTGTTCAAGGCCGGCACCATCGGCACCATAGCGGACAAGACGGCCTTCGGCTTTGTAAAAAAATACCTGGAGGAGCGCAATAAATCCGCGAGCCGGGCCGAGATAAGCCGGCTCGTCTCCGGCTGCACCGGCATCAAGCGCACCACGGGCCAGCACCCCGGCGGCCTCATGATCCTCCCGTCGGACCACAGCATTTACGAGTTCTGCCCGGTCCAGCGCCCCGCCAACGACGAGACCTCGGACATCACGACCACCCATTTTGACTATCACTCGATCCACGGGCGGCTCCTCAAGCTCGATCTCCTCGGGCACGACGTGCCGACCATCATCAGATCCCTGCACGATTCCACGGGCATCGACCCCCGCGGGGTGGACCTGGGCGACAGGGACGTCCTGTCCCTGTTCACGTCCACGGAGGCGTTGGGCGTCACCCCGGAGGAGATAAACTGCAAAACGGGCACATTAGGATTGCCGGAGTTCGGCACCGGCTTTGTCCGCGGCATGCTGCTGGAGACAAAGCCCTCCACGTTCTCCGAGCTGGTGCGCATCTCCGGCTTGTCCCACGGCACGGACGTGTGGTTCGGCAACGCCCAGGAACTGATCAGATCCGGCACGGCCGCGCTGAAGGACATCATCCCCACCCGCGACGACATCATGGTCTACCTGATGAACAAGGGCGTGGAGAAAAAGGCGTCCTTCAAGATCATGGAGAACGTGCGCAAGGGCAGGGGCCTGACGGCGGAGGAAGAGGCCACGATGCGCGCCGCCGGCGTGCCCGACTGGTATATACAGTCCTGCAAAAAGATCAAGTACATGTTCCCCAAGGGCCACGCCGTCGCGTACGTCATGATGACCGTGCGCATAGGGTATTTCAAGATACATCACCCTTACAGCTTCTACGCCGCCCTCTTCTCCGAAAAAGTGGCCGATTTTGACTACGAGCTGATGTGCAGGGGCGCGGACGTGGCCTCCGACGCCGCCGCCCGCATAAACGCCATGGGCAAGGAGGCCGGGGCCAAGGACAGGAACACGCTCACCGTCCTGGAGCTGGTCCTGGAGATGTACGCCCGGGGCCTCAAATTCTTAAAGCTGGATATCTACAGATCCGCCGCGAAGAAATTCATCGTCACCCCAGACGGCCTGCTCCCCCCGCTCTGCTCCATACAGGGCCTCGGGGACAACGTCGCCCAGAACATCGTCTCCGCCCGCGAGGACGGCGGCGGCATACGTGAATTTTTTACCATAGAGGATTTCCGGGAGCGCACGAAGATCAACAAGACCGTCATAGAACTCCTGCGCAAAAACCGCATCCTCGACGGCCTGCCGGAGACCAACCAGCTAAGCCTGTTCCAGGGCATGTTCGCGTGACGCGCGGGCCTGTCAAAAACACTTGACAACGAAGCAAAAACATAGTATGCTGTGTATTAAAATAATAAAAAATTGTTAATCGTATGTTCAGGAAGGGAAGTTTGGGCCCTTAGCTCAGTTGGTCAGAGCATCCGGCTCATAACCGGGCGGTCCCGGGTTCAAGTCCCTGAGGGCCCAGCTATGATTTTTGAGAAATGCCGTAAATTAAGCGTTTGCGGCATTTCTTTTTTTTAACTGATGGGTTTTCTGGCCTGGCAAACTCGATAAAACCCTCAAGGTTATTGGCGTCAAGCGAATTTCGTATGCGGTTGCTCTGATTAAAAATATCACTTTATTGACAAAAACTCCAAAATATGATAGCATTTTTTCATATTATGATCAAATATATCATAATATATCCGGCAGCGCCGGTATTATGTCAGCACCGGTTGATGTTTAGGGACTTACATTCCAAATATTGGCCGTCACCAAGCTATCGCGGCAGTTCCGCGCGGCATTTAAAAATAAAATTAAATGCGGAGCGGAATGTCCATAAGCGGTCAACAACGCAAGGAAATATCAAAAGAAAAGAGGGGAACTGAATTGTGAAACACCGAGTAAAAAAACGAGAGAAACGCCCGGAAAACCATTTTGCCAAGCGGTTTATAGGCGTCGTCCTGGCTATGGCTATGACGATGACGCCATTGCCCGCCAGCGCCTTGGCGGCGGCCGATTTACAGCCGGAGAACCCGGCGGCGGCCGCAATGTCCATGGAACCCGCGGCGGGCGCGGCAACGGATGTGATGCCGGAACAAACGCCTGACCAAACACAAGCCCAGACACCAGATCAGATTACAGACCAACCGTCGGATCAATCCACAGATCAATCCACAGGCCAATCCCCGGAACAAACACCGGATCAGGCACAGGACCAGCCGACCGATCAGATAACAGACCAGACGCAAGACACAACAACGTATCAGACGCAAGACACAACAACGTATCAGACGCAAGACACAACAACGTATCAGACGCAAGATATAACACCTGACCAGACACTAGACCAGACACAAGACCAGACACAGGCCGTGGACCCTGAACAACCACCGGATCAGCACCTTTCCAAACTGCAAAAACTGATAGGGGCGGCAGCCGCCAGTTCCGATTTCTGCTTTGCCAGCTCCGACGTGCAGGTGCGTCAGAACAGGCTGGACGCC
>WQUN01000053.1 GCA_009782085.1 Bacillota bacterium | reverse complement strand
ATCAATAAAGGTTATTCTAAATGTTGATACATGATATACCGGAGTTTAAGATATTTTATGCGGGAATCTCGACCCTGCCTGAAGGTACATCTATTTCAAAAGTATTTCATTTCCAAATAAAATGAGAAAATTATGAAAAACGAAGAAATTTTGCTTTATTTTTTGGCGATAGTAATATAGAATGTATAAAAAATACTCGAATAGACAGGTGATTCCATGTTATCAAATCAGATTCTGCTGAACACGATCGAAGGTCTCAAGCTCATCACCCGGCGGGACATCAGCGTCATCGACAGGGAAGGAAAGGTGGCCGCGAGCACGGAGGAGGAAATGCAGAACCGGCTCGTCGACGGGATCGAGGCGTTTTTCATGTCCCCGGCCGAAAGCCAGCTTATCACGGGGTACCAGTATTTCAAGGTGTTCGACAACAACATGCCGGAATACGTCGTCGTGATAAAGGGCGAGGACGAGGAGGCGTACAGGGTCGGCAAGATCGCGGCGTTCCAGATACAGAGCCTGCTCATCGCCTACAAGGAGCGCTTCGACAAGGACAACTTCATCAAGAACCTGCTGCTGGACAACCTCCTTCTGATCGACATCTACAGCCGCGCTAAGAAGCTGCACGTCGAGAACAACGTCCGCCGCGTGGTCTTTCTGATCGAAACGCGCATCGACAGGGAGCTGAACGTCGTCGAGATCGTGCGGAACCTTTTCCCCGCCAAGCTGAAGGACTTTGTCACGGCGGTGGACGAGAAGAGCATCATATTGGTCAAGGAGATCCGGGACAGGGACGACTCCGAATCGCTGGAAAAGACCGCCAGGATGATCCACGACACGCTCGTAACCGAGGCCATGAGCAGCGTCTACGTCGCGATCGGCACGC
This sequence comes from Bacillota bacterium, assembly GCA_009782085.1. GTDB lineage: Bacteria > Bacillota > Clostridia > Lachnospirales > WQUN01 > WQUN01. Next base: position 5,754 of record WQUN01000053.1, on the reverse strand, counting down.
CCGTGACCGACCTTAAAAACGTCTCATCGTCCTACAAGGAGGCGCGTATGGCGCTCGAGGTCGGCAAGATCTTCGAGGTCGACAAGTATATCGTCAACTACGAGCAGCTCGGTATCGGCAGGCTCATATATCAGCTGCCGGTGCAGCTCTGCCGGATGTTCATATCGGAGGTGCTGCACGGCGTATCCATGGACACCCTGGACGACGAGACCCTGACGACGGTCAACAAGTTCTTCGAGAACGACCTGAACGTCTCCGAGACTTCCAGGGAGCTGTACATCCACAGGAACACCCTCGTCTACCGGCTCGACAAGCTCCAGAAGCTGACGGGCCTGGACCTTCGGAAGTTCGACGACGCGATCATTTTCAAGATAACCATGATGGTCAGCAAATACATGATCTACAGGGGAAAATATGAATTTTAGACTATCGGGAGGGTGCGTATGGGCGTCGGCAAAAAGGTTTTCGGAAAGTTCAGATCCGGGGAGGAAGTCCCTCTTTACGAGCTCCGCGGCAAAGGCGGCCTGACCGCGTGCGTCACGCCTTACGGGGCGATCGTGCACGCGCTGGTCTTTAACGGCGTGGACGTGCTTTTGGGCTACGACAGTTTTGAGGACTATGTTTACGCGGACAAGTCGCACCAAGGGGCGACGATCGGCAGGTACGCCAACAGGATCGGCCGCGGGAAGTTCACGCTGAACGGCAAGGAATATACCCTGGCCTGCAACGCCAGCCCGGTCGTCCACCTGCACGGCGGGGTTTCCGGCTTCGGCAAAAAGCTCTGGAACGTGGACAGGGTCGCGGACGGGGACGAGCCGTCGGTGACGTTTTCGTACCTGTCCCCCGACGGGGACGAAAACTATCCCGGCGAGCTGCTCGTGGCCGTGACGCAGACGGTGACCGGGGACAACGCCTTCCGGCTCGCGTACCGCGCCGAGGCCAGGGGGGACACCGTCCTTAACCTGACCAACCACGCGTATTTCAACCTGGACGGCGCGGACGGCGGCGACATCCTGGGCACGGTCCTGACGATCCCGTCGGGCCATTTCACGGTGCTCGACGCCGACCACATCCCCACGGGCGAGATCCGCAGCGTGGAGAACACCGTGTTCGATTTCAGGAAGCCCAAGGCAATCGGCCGCGACATCGGCGTGGACGATGAGCAGCTCCGCCTGGCAGGGGGGTACGACCTGAACTATGTCCTGCCGCCGGAGGGCTTCCAGTTCGCGGCGAGCGCGTACTCCGGGAAGTCCCGCATAAAGATGGACTGCTTCACGGACCAGCCGGCGATTCAGCTCTACACCGGGAACATGCTGACGGCGGACAGGGGCAAGAAGGGGATACCGCTGTATTACAGGCAGGGTTTCTGCCTGGAGACGCAGCATTACCCGGACAGCCCGAACCATTCGGAGTTCCCGTCCACGGTCTTACGGGCGGGGGAGACGTTCGAGACGGTTACGGAGTATAGGTTCGGGACGGTCTGACGGCGTGGGTTTATTGCTTTACCTCGAAAAAGGCGTGTTTGATAATCCTCTCATTTCATAGTATAATGAGGATGGACTTCGAACACGCCTTATATCATGCTCCGCATAAGACAACGAGTTCCCTCGGAAACTCGAAAGCCGCGCCGGGACTGTCATTCTGAGCGATAGCGAAGAATCTTCCCCCCATTGTTACGGTGCAATTTTAGGATATAGACCCTTCGCTTCGCTCAGCTGACAACTGGGATTTATTGGTATCCGCGGGTGCTCGACAACAACGAAAAAAAAGTTGGCTTTCAGGGGGATTCAACGGTCATGTCCGACTATTTCCGCGAACTTTTGATCCGCCACAAAACCGAATACGACGGCCGCGACCGGGCGGCCTGGCGGAAACCGTCCCCGGACGCCCCGCCCACGGCCTATTATTTCGGCGCCTACGTCGAAAACATCGGCGCCGCGCCGGTTTTGCGCGAGGCGCGCGCTTTGCGGCGCTTCATGGAAAACTGTGGGATATATGTGTCGCCCTATGAGCTCGTCGCCGGCCAAAAATCCCCCACCGACCGCGAAGTCGCGATGTTCTACTACGGCGGGGGCACGTACATAAGGGACAACGTCGTCTGGGAATACGCCGCCCGCCTGGACGCCGCCGGGGAGCGCGAGGCTTTCCTGGCGAACGTCGGACGGGTGAAAGAGCGCAAATACATGAACCCCTGGGACCCGGATTTCGACCGCCTCCATCCGGATTTTTTCACAGCGGAGGAATGGGCCGGTTTCCGGACGGGCGCGGCGGGCTCGACCTGCTTCGGCTGCCACATGGTCATCGACCACGAGAGCGTGCTGAAGGGCGTGTCTCACAGGAGGCGGGAAATCGCGGAGCAAAGGGCCCTGCCCAGCCACGCGGGCGACGCGGATCAGGAGTTTTACGACGGCATGGACGAAATCCTGACGGCCTTTTCAACCATGATCTCCCGTAACGCCGAAGCCTGCCTGGAGGCAGCGGGGCGGGCGGAGGGCGCGGCGCGGCGGAACATGCTGGACCTGTACGGCGATTTGACGCGTATCGCAACAGATCCTCCGGAGACGTTCCGCCAGGCGCTTCAGCTGGTCTGGCTCGCGCACGTCATGGCGGATACGGATACCTTCGGCCGCTTCGACAAATACCTGTACCCGTTCTACGCCCGCGACGCGGAGAGGGGCGTTCTGACCAGAGAAGACGCGCTTTGCCTGCTGCAAAGCCTGATGATAAAGATCGACGAGGCCGGCGACATCCAGAACATGACGATCGGCGGCGTATATCCCGACGGGAGCCCCTGCTGTAACGAGCTGACGGGCCTCGTCCTGGAAGCCGTGCGCACCATGCGCTATAAGGGGCCGAATCTCTGCTTCCGGATCGGCAAAGACATGCCCGAACATATGTGGGAGGAGCTTTTGGAGACGCTTATGACCGGGCAGGGGCTTCCCGCGCTGTACTCTGACGAGGTCATGACCGGACAGCTTATGGCGTCCGGCATACCGCCGGAGGACGCCCTGGATTTTTGCCTGGCCGGATGCAGCCAGATCATGATCCCGGGGAAGGCCCAGTTCTGCAACGACATCGGCATCATGAACGCCGCCAAGATCCTGGAGCTCACGCTGTATAACGGCGCGGACGCGGCGATGAGCGGGGCGGAGGCCGGCCTGAAAACCGGGGACGCCGCCGGGTTCGCGGCTTTTGACGAGCTGATGCGCGCGTTCAAAAAGCAGCTGACCTATTTTGCCGAATTGGAAGCCCGCGTGAACAACAAGATCGTGGCCTTGCTCGGAAGGACGGAGGGCTTCGCCTTTCGCTCCCTGTATGTGCGGGACTGCCAGGCAAACGCCAAAGGCGTGTTCGGGGGCGGAGCGGTTTACAACAACGTCGAGCTGGAGTGTATCGGCCTCACGAACGCGGCCGACTCGCTCGCGGCTGTTAAAAAGGTGGTTTTCGAGGACCGGGCGGCGGACATGGCGGAGCTTCGCGGCGCGCTTCTGGCAAACTTCGAGGGGTACGGGCTTTTGCGCAGGCGCCTCTTGAACGCCCCGAAATTCGGTAACGACGCGGAAGCCGTCGACGGGATACGGCGGGAGATAACGGAGCATTTGTACGCGGAGCTCCGCAGGCAAAAGGGCGTGCTCGGCGGCAATTACGTGCCCGGCGAGGTCATCTTCACCGTCCACGACAGCGCCGGCAAGGCCACGGGCGCGACGCCGGACGGGCGGCTAAAGGGGGAAGTCCTGGCGGACAGCGCCGGCGCGTCCCAGGGCATGGACAGGTCCGGCCCGACGGCGCTTTTGAACTCCGTGCTGAAAATCCCGACGGACGGCCTCTGCACGAGCGTCGTCTGCAACATGAAGTTCGACCGGCGGCTGTTCGGGGAGAACAGGGAGAAGATCGGCGCGCTGCTGAGCTCGTTTTTCGGGCGCGGCGGCCAGCAGATACAGGTGAACGTCTGCGACAGGCTAACGCTTCTGGCGGCGCTGGAGAGGCCGGAGGACTACCGCGGCCTGGTGGTGCGCGTCGGCGGGTACAGCGCGTATTTTGACACGCTGTCCAGGCGGCTGCAGGAGGAGATAATAGAGAGAAGGGAATACTAGAAACTGGAAACTGGAGACTGGAAACTGGAAACTGGAGACTGGAAACTGGAGACTAGAAACTGGAAACTGGAAGCTGGAAGCTGGAGACCAATGTCAACAGGTTAAGCGGTGCGGGATGAAACCCGCAGCTACAAAATCGCGGATTCCGTAGGGTCGGGGTTCCATCCCCGACCGTAAACCCCCACGACAAACGCATTTGTCTTTTTGCAGAGGCATACAATCTTTTGTTGTAGGGCGCGCCGACCCCGGCGCGCCGCGGTCGGCGCGCCCTACATTCGTTGTGCAATTTGTATGTTCATGCGTTTGTCGTGCGTAAACCCCTTTAACCTGTTGACATTGGACTGGAAAATGGAAACCAGTGTTGTATTTGTCTTTTTGCAGAGGCATACAATCTTTTGTTGTAGGGCGCGCCGACCCCGGCGCGCCGTGGTCGGCGCGCCCTACATTCGTTGTGCAAATTGTATGTTCATGCGTTTGTCGTGCGTAACCCCTTTAGCCTGTTGACATTGGACTGGAAACTGGAAACCAGTGTTGTATTTGTCTTTTTGCAGAGGCATACAATCTGATGTTTACGAATAATTCAAATAGGCGCGGCAAATCCTAGGGATGATGAATTTTGTCAGCCGGAGGCGCGCCGTGAAAAAACTCAGCAATTTTGCCGCATTGAACGCCGGTGTCTTTATGGTGGCTTTCGGCATACACGTTTTCCGCAACCCGAACGGCTTCGCGACCGGCGGCGTCAGCGGCCTTTCGCTTCTTTTGTACAGCGCGCTCCCGTTCATCCCGATGGGCGCGATAATGCTGGCGCTTAACCTCGCCATCCTCGCGCTGGGATACGCGTTGCTCGGGAAGGAAAAGGCGGCGGCCAGCGCCTACGGGACTATCGCGCTGTCGGCGATGGTCTGGCTGATGGAACTCGCCTGGCCTATAGCAAGGCCGCTGACCAATCAGAAATTCCTGGAGCTAGTGTTCAGCGTGCTGATCCCCGGCGTCGGAAGCTCCCTCGTGTTCAAGGCCGGCGCGACCACCGGCGGCACCGACATCGTCGCGTTCATTATAAAGAAATATTCCAGCATGAAGATCACCACGGCCATGCTCGCCGCCGATTTTTTCATCGCCTCCGCCGCGATATTCATCTTCGGCGTCGAGGCCGGGCTTTATTCGATCCTGGGCGTGTGTATGCGCTCGTTTCTGATGGACTCGATCATGGAGAGCTTGCATATTTATAAAATCATGGTTATTATAAGCGAAAGGAACGCCGAGATAAAGGAGTTCATCAACCTCCGCCTGGACCGGGGCGCGACGGTGCACCGCGCCTACGGGGCCTACACCAAGGACGAGAAGGAAGTCATAACCACGGTGCTTAACCGCAGGCAGGCCGCCGTTTTGCAGAAGTTTATCAAGGACGTGGACCCGAAGGCGTTTATAACGATAAGCAATTCGACGGAGATCATCGGGAACAGGTTCGGGGGGTTTGAGTAATCATGCGCTACATATCCGATTTTCGAGAGAACGACCGCGTCGTCGACCACTACCTCTGCAAGCAGAAGCAGAACCTAAAAACCCGCTCCGGCAAGACCTACCTGTCTCTGCGTCTCCAGGACAAGACCGGGCAGATAGACGCCAAGGTCTGGGAGGTCAACAACGACATCCAGAGTTT
>WQUN01000052.1 GCA_009782085.1 Bacillota bacterium | reverse complement strand
GGGAGCGCCGGGCGCGGAAGTGACAGCCGCCGCGTTCATGGATGCGCCGTCAGTCATTCCCGCCGCGGCCTCCGGCATCGGAACGATCCCCATGTCCCGCATCTTTATGTCGTCGACAGTCAGCGTTATATTCTTCGCGTCCTCTTCGGCCAGATCCTTCATCAGCGCGTTGAACCCGGCCTCGCCGCCGACGAACGGCAGGCCGCTCAGCCGCCCTATCGTGTCGTTTATAAAGGCCTTGTCAGCCGCGGCGTCGTAGGACCTGTCGCTGTCCAGGAGGACGAGCCCCCTGTCGTATGTGACTTTCAGGCCCATCGCGCCGGCGACGTAGGCTATCGGCACGAACGTCCTGTCGTTCCGGGCGGCGGCCGCGGCGTCCATAACGACCTCTTTTCCGTTATTTCTCATGATGTTCGAGCCGAGCCTGAACTCCAGCGTCAAGCCGCCTCTGGTCAGGAGCACGGACTTGTCCGCCTCGCGCCATTCCACGCCGAAGCCCAAAACCGACGCCACGAAACGGAGCGGCATCAGAGTCCGCGAGTTCTCGATATAGGGCGCGACGGCGGGGTTGGAGTCGATCGTGACGGTCTTTCCGTTCACGAGAGCGTTGGGGCTTCCGACGTACAGGGCGATGGCGCCGGTAAAGGGGCCGCTCTCAGCCGCGGCCGCGGCCGACGTACCGGCATTTGCCGCGGTTGACGGACCGGCATTCGACGAGGCAGTGCTGGCGTATACGGCGGCCGAATCAGTAATGGCGCGTACGTCGGCCGAATCTGTCGGGGCGTATACGGCGGCCGAATCAGTAATGGCGTGTACTGCGGCCGTATCGGCCGCGCCGGTGAGCTTTACAGAAGGATCCTGTGAATCGTTTTCCCATAGAACGGCCGGTTTTCCGGCTGCCGTCCGTGCCCCGGCTGTTCCGGCCGCCGTATTGCCGCCTCGCGCCGCGGCGCATCCCGCGGTGAAAACCAGGCCGAAACACAGCGAAAGCGCGAGCGCGGACGCCGTTACGGCGGAGAGGATGTTTCGTTTCATAAGATGTGGCCTCCTTTTTGCTGTTTTATCTTTATAACGCAAACGCTTGATTTTTTGTTCCACGGAATGTACGATACTGTATAATCTAAGTTTACAGGAGGAACGGCGCTATGCCGCTGACCAAAGCAAAATATATTCTTGCCCACGCCGACGAAAACAAATACGGCGTGCTTTCGGTGAACACCTTTAACTATGAGACCGTCAAATGGGTCGTCACGGCGGCGGAGCTGGAAAATGTCCCGGTCATGGTCCAATTTTACCCCGGTTTGGACTCCTATATCCCCAAGGAGATAATAGTCCGCGCGGCCGTGATCCTGGCGGAAAGGGCGGCCGTGCCGGTGGCCGTGCACCTGGACCACTCCGTCAGCTATGAGATAGCCTTATCCGGCATCAAATGCGGCTTTCCGTCGGTCATGGTGGACGGCTCAGCTTTGCCCTATGAGCAGAACGTCGGGCTGACCTTCGCCGTGGTGCGCGCCGCCCGCGTTTTTGGCGTCGATGTGGAGGCGGAGCTCGGGCATGTGGGTTCCGGCGCGGACGCGGACATGTTCACCAACCGCGATTTTTTCACCGACCCGGAGCAGGCGCGGGACTTTACGGCCCGCACGGGCTGCGGCTCGCTCGCCGTCGCCGTCGGGAACGCCCACGGCGCTTACGTACAAACGCCGGTCCTGGATTTCAAGCGCATCGAGGCCCTCCGAAAGGCCGCCGGCGTCCCGCTGGTCCTGCACGGCTGCTCGGATATTCCGGACTGGCAGATAAGAGAGGCGGTAAAACTGGGCGTCGCCAAGTTCAACATAGCCACCGAGTATTTCCGGGCTATCGGCGGCGCTCTGGCGGAGCGCGCCGCGGCGGGCGCGGGCGGGGACGCTTTGGCGCTGATAAGCGGCGCGCGGGAGCGAGCCGTCGGCTTTTTGCGCGAAAAAATAAGGCTTGTGAATCCGAACGGAGCGACGATATCGTGAGGGAGTTTATGTACGACGTGGTCGGGATCGACGCGCCCTGCGTGGATTTGAACGTGAACATCGGCCGCTTCCCCGTCCCCGGCGGCGCGGAGCGCGTAAAGGCGCTCAGCTGGCAGGGCGGAGGCAAGGTGGCCACGGGTCTGGCGGCCTGCTCCCGCCTCGGGGCGAAGTGCGCCATGATGGGCCGCGTCGGCGGGGACATCTTCGGGGATTTCATCGTCCGGGACCTGCGGCTCCACGGCGTCGACGTCTCCGCCGTGAAAATAACGGAACGGGCGTCCTCATCGCTTTCCATAGTTCTGAGCGACCGCGCGACGGGGAGCCGGAGTTTCCTGTTCGCTCCCGGCTCCGCTCCGGAATGCGCCCTTGAGGACATAGACGCGGAAATGCTACGCCGTGCGAAATACCTGTTCATCTGCCGCGCAAACGGCGTCACGGAGCGGGCCGCAGACATCGCCAGAGAGGCCGGGGTTCAAATCTTCATCGACGCGGACGGCTATTCGGAGGGCATCGCGGTTATGATACCGAAAATCGACGTGTTCGTGGGCTCGGAATATTTCTACGGGGGTATGTTCGGGGACGGCGGAGACGGGCTGTTGGAGGAGAACTGCCGCCGTATCGCGGATATGGGCCCGCGGATAGCCGTCTTCACCTTCGGGGAGGACGGCTGCGCGGGGGTTTGCGAAGAGGGTTTTTTCCGGCTGCCGGCGTTTTCGGTCGAGACGGAGGACACCGTCGGCGCTGGGGACGTTTTCCACGGGGCGTTCCTGTCGGGACTGCTCCGGGGCTTCCCGGCGAGGGAAGCAGCGAGGTTCGCGAGCGCCGCGGCGGCCATAAAGTGCACGCGCATCGGGGGCAGGGCCGGGATCCCGGACATCGGGACGCTGGAGAGGTTCCTGCGCGACGGGGTCATAGATTACGCGGAAATAGACAAACGGGTGGAGTTCTATGGGAGAGGGCTGGAGAATGTATATGGATAACACAACGCTGATCCGCGGCGCGTTCCTCCGCAACGGCGGCATACTGCGCCTGATCCCAAATTTCGCGGCCTATAATTTTTCCAAGCCGGGGTTTCGCCTGCGCCTGCACCCCCACGACTACTACGCCTTCGGGACGAAGCGCGGGGCCGTCAAGGAACGGCTGCTCTCGACGGTCATGGATCCCGTCAGCCTCGTCGACGCCGGCGGGGAGGCCGTCTCCCTCCGGGATTTCGTGAGCGAGCTCGGCGCGGAGCTCATAGGGGACGCTCTGATGGAAAAGCACGGCGGGTGGCCGATGCACGCGAAATTCTTCGACTACGGGGAACCGCTGTTCCACCATCTGCACCTCGGCTTTGAGGACGCGGCGCGCGTCGGGAGCCTCGGGAAACCAGAGGCGTATTACTATCCGCCCCAGATGAACAATTACCCCGGGACCTTCCCGCACACGTACTTCGGCTTTGCCCCGGGCGTGACCAGGGAAATGGTAAAAGAGCGCCTTCTCGACTTCGAGAACAGGGACACGCGCCTGACGGAGCTTTCCCGCGCCTTCCGCATAGAGCTGGGCACGGGCTGGTACACGCCGCCCGGCGTTCTCCACGCCCCCGGTTCCTGCTGCACCTACGAGCCGCAGTGGAACTCGTACATGGGCGCGGTGTTCGAGAACGTCACGGCGGGCGAGGTGAACTCCTACGACCGGCTGTCGCACAACTGCCCGGAGGATAAAAAGCGCGACCTGGACTATATAATCGGCTTTCTGGACTGGGAGAAGAACACCGACCCGCTCTTCAGGGAGCATTATTTCAGGCCGCCGATCGTCAGCGCCGAAGACGACGACCATACCGAGAAGTGGATAGTCTACGGCAACGACTATTTCTCGGCGAAGGAGCTGACCGTCCGCCCGGGCCGGTCCGTGACGGTCAAGGACGAGGCCGCCTACGGCTGCGTCTTTGTCCAGGGCCACGGCAGATTCGGCCCCTACGACGCGGAGTCGCCCGTGATGTTCCGATTGGGGCAGCGGACGGCGGACGAGTATTTCGTGAGCGAAAAAGCAGCGCGGGAGGGCGTCGCCGTCAGCAACGCGTCCTCCTTTGAGCCGCTGGTGATGCTGAGGCATTTCGCGGACAACAATCCGGACGCGCCGGGGGTTATACCGGATGCTTAAAACGTTTGCCGACGACATAGGAGGTTAATGTATGAAGGAAGTATTATTCAGAGCCGATAAAACCATCCGCAAGGCCAATCTCCACTGTCACACGACGGTTTCCGACGGGGCGCTCGCGCCGGAAAAAATCAAGGAGATATACATGGCCAGGGGCTACGGCGCCGTCGCGTTCTCAGATCACAACGTGATGAGGGATCAGTCTTCTCTGAGCGACGGGTCCTTCCTTGCCATAAACGCCTGCGAAATGGGCATAGGCCAGGATATCCCCGGTGAGCCCTGGGATAACGTCAAGACATATCACATGAACCTGTACGCCACGCGCCCCGACATGACGCGGACGCCGCCGCTTCCGGACATGGGCTACGGCGACATTGACGCCATAAACAGATACATAGCGGACAGGACGGCCGAGGGATTTTTGGTATGCTACAACCATCCCTACTGGTCGCTCCAGGACAGCGGCGATTATTGCAAACTGAAGGGCCTTTTCGCCATGGAGATATACAACCACGGCTGCGAGACGGAGGGCTGCTACGGGTACAACCCGCAGGCCTACGACGAAATGCTCCGCGCCGGCGGCCCGCTGTGCTGCCTTTCCACCGACGACAACCACAACAGGCATCCCGCCGGCGGTTTTTTCTGGGATTCGTTCGGCGGGTTTACGATGATAAACAGCGGCGGCCTTAAATACGGGGACGTCATCGGCGCGCTTCGGCGCGGCGATTTCTATTCGAGCCGGGGACCGGAGATATACGAAATATCCCTTGACGGCGGCGCATTGACCGTAAAATGCTCCGACGCGAGCCTTATCGCCGTGTTTACGGACGGCAGAAAGTGTTATCTGAAATACGGAGAGGCCCTCGGCGGGGCTGAAATCGGGATCACCGGCAAACACAGGTATATCCGGGTCACGGTTCGGGATAAAAACGGGAAGGACGCGAATTCCAAGGCGTATTGGCTGTGACGGGACGGCGAATATTTCCGAATGGCGCGGCGGGAGCAAGCTCCCGCCCTGCTTTCCATCTGGCTGGAAATTCACGTTTAATATATGCGCCCGTTGTAGGGGCGATTATCAATCGCCCGGAAATTTGCGGGGCGGCTGATAGCGGGGCGGCTGATAGCGGGCGATTGATAATCGCCCCTACGGTCGTTGTCCTGCAGGACTTTGCCGGATGAGACGCTGCACTCGGCGCGGGTCATCGGCCGGGGATGGAACCCCGACCCTACGTATTTGAAGGCTCGCTCTGAAATTTCCGGCCGTCGCCGCGCAAAAACGTTTCATACGCCTCGCACACCAGGCCCAGTATGCCGAGGGAGGCCGCGCAATCGCCTTCTTTCTCCAGCGAATGGCCCGCGCCCGGCAGGACGAGCCGTTTTATCCGGGGATCGTCCGGGATCCGGGCCGCGTCCGCCTCGGAAAAATGGCGGTCTGCGGTCCCGTATATCACCGTGCAGTCCCCTTTTATATAAGGTATCGAGGACGGCACCGGCGTCAGGAATAGGAATTTTATATCCGCGCCGGGGAACCGTTTGGCGGCTTCGCCCGCGATAAGCGTTCCGAGGCTTTTGCCGATAAATGAGACGCGGCTGTATTTTTCCAACCTGCATAGGCGGAGGGCTTCCACGCTCTCCTCCAGGGACGGCGCGAACATTTCCCCCGCAAAAGCCAGCCCCGCGCGGCTGTAGCCGTATTCGACGGAAAGGACGTCGCAGCCGGCCTGCAAGGCGACCTCGCGGGCGTAATACAACAGCGGCGATTCGCAGGTGTTGTTCGCGCCGGGGAATAAGGCGACGAGGCGCTCTGAGGCGGAATCATGGGTTACCAGCAGATTGTTTGCCTCGCGGCCGAAAGATGAAAGGACGTTGATTTTAGAAAAAATGAGCATAAATACCTCCGCTAATGTTCGGGTTGTTATTATTTGGGTTGTTATTATTTCAGCGCCTTCTTCAACTCCAGGATCTCGTCCCTTATCGCCGCCGCCCTCTCGAACTGCAAGTCCCCGGCGGCCTTTTTCATCTCTTTCTCCAGCTTCTTTATAGCCTCCAGTATCTCGTCCTTGCTCATCGACTCCGGGTCCTTGTCCAGGCCGAACCTGGCCTTTTCCTCCGGCGCGACGGTGTTGCGGATGATCTCGTGGACTTTCTTGACGATGGTTTTGGGTATTATGCCGTGGGCCTTGTTGTACGCCTCCTGCATGGCGCGCCTGCGGTTCGTCTCGGAGATGGCGCGGCGCATGGAGTCGGTCACGCCGTCGGCGTACATGACGACCTTGCCCTCGGAATTCCTGGCGGCGCGGCCCACGGTCTGTATCAGCGACGTCTCGGAGCGCAGGAAGCCCTCCTTGTCCGCGTCGAGGATAGCCACGAGGGCCACTTCCGGGATGTCCAGGCCTTCGCGCAGGAGGTTTATACCGACTAGCACGTCGAACACGTCCATGCGCAGGTCGCGGATGATCTCGAGCCGCTCCAAAGTGTCTATGTCGGAGTGCAGATAGCGGACGCGTATGTCCGCGCCCCTGAGGTAGTCTGTCAGGTCTTCCGCCATTTTCTTGGTCAGCGTGGTCACGAGGACCTTGAACTTTGCGGCCGTGACGCGGTTTATCTCGCCGATGAGGTCGTCGATCTGGCCCCTGACGGGCCGGACGCTGATCTCCGGGTCCAAAAGGCCCGTCGGGCGGATCACCTGCTCCGCGACGCGGGCGGAGCGCGACCTCTCGTACTCCGCCGGCGTAGCCGATACGAACAGAATCTGGTTTATCTTGCTCTCGAATTCCGGGAACATCAGCGGCCGGTTGTCCATGGCGGACGGCAGGCGGAAGCCGTACTCCACGAGAGTCGTCTTGCGGGAGCGGTCGCCCTCGTACATGCCGCGTATCTGCGGCACGGACACGTGGGACTCGTCCACGATTATCAGGAAGTCCTTCGGGAAATGGTCTATGAGCGTGTACGGCGTGCTGCCCGGCTCGCGCCCGGAGATGTGCCTGGAGTAGTTCTCTATGCCGGAGCAGAAGCCCATCTCGCGCAGCATCTCGATGTCGTAGCGCGTGCGCTGCATGATGCGCTCCGCCTCCAGGAGCTTGCCCTCGGACTTGAATTTCTCTATGGTTTCGTTTAGCTCCTCCTCTATGGCGGCTATGGCCTTGTCCATCTTGTCTTTGCTGGTGACATAGTGGGACGCCGAAAAGACGTTCACGTGGTTGCGGACACCGATAATCTCGCCCGTCAGGTAGTGGAACTCCGTGATACGCTCTATCTCGTCGCCGAAGAACTCCACGCGTATCGCGTTTTCGTTGGTGTTCGGCGGGAAGATCTCCACGGTGTCCCCCCGGACGCGGAAAGTGGAGCGCGTAAAGGCGGCGTCGTTGCGGTTATACTGTATCTCCACCAGTTTCCTCAGCAGGTCGTCCCTGTCCATCGTCATGCCGGGGCGCAGGGAGATCAGCATGTCGCGGTAGTCCTCCGGGTCGCCGATGCCGTATATGCAGGATACCGACGCCACGATGACCACGTCGCGCCGCTCGAACAGGGCGGCCGTGGCGGAGTGGCGCAGGCGGTCGATCTCCTCGTTGATGGACGAGTCCTTCTCGATGTATGTGTCCGACGACGGCACGTAAGCCTCCGGCTGATAGTAGTCGTAGTAGCTCACGAAATACTCCACGGCGTTCCGCGGGAAGAACTCCCTGAACTCGCTGTAGAGCTGGGCGGCCAAAGTCTTGTTGTGGGCGATGACCAAGGTCGGCCGCCCGAGGTTCCGGATGATGTTCGCCATGGTGAAGGTCTTGCCGGAGCCTGTCACGCCGAGCAAGGTCTGGAACTTGTCCCCCCTCTGGAAGCCGTCCGTCAGGGCCTCGATGGCCTCGGGCTGGTCGCCGGTGGGGGAAAAGGGGGAGGTCAGTTGGAAGTCCACGCATATGCCTCTTTTCGTGTATAGTCGTTTCAATTTCAAACGAAACGACGTGTTGAGTTCCCGCGGAAATCCGAAAGGCGCGTCACGCCGTCATCCGAAGACCGCGTTGCAGACCGGTGCAGCGGAGTTTTCCGTGGGCACTCATTATATACCCCTTAACCACATAAATCTACAACGGAAATGTCGAAACAACCCAGTGTCTGCAAGGTTTTTTCTAGGCTCCAGGCTCTAGTTTCTGCAGTTATCCAGTATATATCACCCCGCCGGACCTAACAAGCAAATATGAAAATTCCGGGCGGAGTAAGCCGCCCAATGACAAAACCGTGACGGACGACCGTCCGCCACGGTTTTGTCGATTCCTTATTATTGCGGCTGTAAAACCGGTTCCTTGTCAGGATTCGGCGGCGAGCCTGTTTTGCCTCCCGAATTTTGGATATGCTGGTCAGGGTTCATCGGGTATTTGCATTTGTCTATCACGTCGAGCATTTTTGCCATATCCGATACCGTGACGGCGTTTTCGGGCCTGAAGAAATTTTTGTTCTGCCCCGTCATGACCTCAAAATAGGTCAGCTTTGAAACGGCGTTATAGGCGTAATCCGACAGCGACACGTCCCTGTACGTCATCGCGTGGAAGTCTATCGTGTCCGGCAGCACCAGCACCCTCTCCAGAATGACAGCCAGATCGTCCTTCCTGATATTGCTGTTCGGGTAGAACATGTCGTTTGCCTCGCGGAGTATACCGCGGCGTTTCAGGGCGTTTATCTGGCCCTTGCCCCAGTAATTCCAGGTATCCGCGAAAGTGTCCCCGTCCGGCTCCGGCTTCAGATACGTCAGCTCAGACAAAATCACAGCGGCGTCTCCGCGCGTCAGCGTGCTGGAACCCGAAACGGTTCCCGGTCGGCCGTTATCGCGAAGGGCGCGCAGGATTTTATCCAGGTTCGTCGCCGGTACCGGTTTCGGAGTGGGCGCGGGCGTCGGTATAGGCGCTGGCACAGGCGTCGGAACAGGCGTCGGTATTGGCGTTGGCACAGGCGTCGGTATTGGCGTCGGCGTCGGTGTGGGTGTCGGCATAGGCGTCGGTATTGGTGTCGGTGTAGGCGTCGGCACAGGCGTCGGCACAGGCGTCGGTGTCGGAACAGGCGTAGGTGTAGGTGTCGGAACAGGTGTAGGTATCGGCGTCGGCACAGGTGTTGGTGTTGGTGTAGGCGTCGGCACAGGTGTTGGTGTAGGCGTAGGTACAGGCGTTGGTGTCGGCGTTGGTGTAGGTGTCGGTGTCGGCGCAGGCGTCGGTGTCGGCGTTGGCACAGGCGTAGGTATCGGTGTCGGCGCAGGCGTCGGCACGGGCTCCGGCAGGTTTCCGTTCAACGCGTCCACGTAAAATCTCCATGTCTCAGTGTTCTCCTGGCCCAGCGCCCAGCTTCCGGCCCCCTGTATATCGTATTTGTTGATCTGCCCGAGTTTGTACTTGAGGGCTCTCAGATCGTCATACCAAATGTTGTATTTTCCTTCGGTCAGCACCTGCCCGCCCCAGATTTTCGGCTGCGGATCGCCCTTGCGGATCGTCACGACGACGTTCGCGGACTGTCTGGCTTCGTCATATGTTTTGACCGAATCGAAGTTTTCTATCAGAAACTCCACGTCGCCGGCGGTTATGCCGCTTCCGCCGACAGCCTGGCCCTCTTTCCAGTATCTGCCGAAGAACGGGATCCCGGTGACGATTTTATTCTTTGGCACGCCCAGATTGAGGGCGTATTCGATGGAGCCGTTAAAAAACGCGCTGCTGGATATCGGGCCGGCGGGGCCGCCGTAATAGGACTCGTCGTAGGCCATTATCATGAGGTAGTCGGAGCAGGCGGCCAGGGCTTTATAGTCGTATGACCCGTGCCAGCCGGTAGTCCAGCCCTTGGGATTGGCGGCGACGGCCACCGTGACTATCTTGCCCGCCGGCAGTTTATCGCGAGTCAGGCGTGTAAACTCGGTATACGCCTGCCTGTACTTCTCGTTCACGTTCTCGATGTCGATGTTGATTCCGTCGAGGTCGTATTTGGCTATCGCCGCCGCGACCTGGCCCGAGAGCGCCTGAGAGTTGTCAAGCGCCGCGTTCCCCTTCTCCTTGTCCCAGTGGTTGCTGATAAAGGGCGTCACCTTTATGCCCCGGCCGTGCATCTCTTTGATGAACCCGGCGTTGATCTTGTCGGACGGGGTGATCAGCAGGTTGCCGTTCGCGTCGATGTCGAAATAGTCGGGGCATATCGTTTTCAGCGAGGCGTTGGACGTGTCGATGATCTTCACGTAAGACACGGGCGTCCCCGCGTAGAGATACGTGAGGCTCTCCCTGCCGCCGGGGCCGGGGGATTGGCCCGGTATCCCCGTGTCGGGGAGGTTTATCACCAGGCCCTGCCAGATGATGTTAGGGTCGGCGATCTGAGGATTCGCCAGTATCAGCTCCTCCACGGTGATGCCGTGGCTTTTCGCGATAAGCCACATGGTGTCGCCGCTCTTAACGGTATATTGGGCGGCGTAAACAGACGCGCTCATAAAAAGCGCGCCAAAAAAACAGACGACGAGCAAACCGATTTTTTTCACATTTTCACATCCTTGTAAGTTGTAGACTTCGAATATATTCTTTGTCCGGGATGTGAAAATATTTGTCGCACAAAATGTAATTATTTCCCGTTTATTCACTCAACGAATGAACATATCAGATCTATAGCTTCCTCCACAATTTCATCCGCGACAGATTCCGCATAAACCGCGTTCCTGGCGGTTATGTCCAACGCGCGCACCTGGTCGCAGAGTATGACTCCGGCGGTATGCGTGCCCTTATCAAGCCGTATATGAAAAGGGTGATCTTTATCGGTATTGGTTATCGGGCATACCATAGCCATCTTACAGTGTCTGTTATACTTATTGTTACTGACCACCAAAGCCGGCCGCCGCCCTTTTTGCTCAAAGCCTGTCTGGGGGTCGAAATCCATGACGACGATATCCCCCTGATCCGGTACATACGGCATCACCACACCTCTTTTCCCGCGGGCTTTCCCCAGTCGTATTCCGCCGGACTGTACAAAGAGTCGTCCGCGAGGATTTCGTCGATCGGTTTTTGGTAAAATTCCTCGAGCCTTTCTTCAAGGCTCTTTTTCGCGCGGTGTTTGCGCGTGGTTTTTTTTATGACAATGGTGTCGTTTTCGGTTGTTATTTCGACCGGATCGTTTTCATGAAGAAATAAGGTTTCCAAAACGGTTTTCGGTAAACGGACAGCTTGACTGTTCCCCCACCTCTGTATCGTAGTGAACATTGGCTCATCTCCTTGCGGGACAGTATATACCAAGTATCTACATTTGTAAATAATTGATAATGGGGCTTCACCGCTTTTCACTGTCTGCCCATCAGCCAATCGACGGACACACATAAAACGTCCGCCAATGCGTCCAATTCGATGTCCGAAACAGGCCGTTTTTGACCTTCCAACAGAGAGAGCGCCGGAATGCTGATATCCACGCCCGATGTCTGGAGCTTGGCCAGCAATTCCACCTGTTTCATACCGATGTTTTTACGCGCTTCGGTGACCCGGGCGCCGATAATGTTTCGATTGCCCAGAGGCAGGCTTCTTTTTTTCATTCTGATCCCCTCGGAAAAAGTATATTCGAAAGGGAATTTAACATATTGGCAATACCAAATATAATGATTTTATTTGGTATTGATAAATATATAAGGACTGGCGAAAAAACAATGGCCGCCGTAAACCGGCAGCCATGATTAATGATAATAAAGAATTCCACTTAGAATAAGTCAGATTGTCACTGTACTTCTCCTGTACATTTCCCTAATATCCTCCAGTTCCACCAACCCCGGGTGTATCGCCAGCTTCGCCTTGTTCTCGTAGAGCTTGCGCGAAAAGTCCTCAATCTCCGCCGGCGTGAGCGACGGCGGCCGCTCCGTGAACGACAGGACGAGCTCTTTCACCCCGTCCGCCGAGGCAAACCCGGCCAGACGCAGGAATCTCCCGACTTTTTCGCGGTCGGGGTGGAATTTCAGGTATTCGCCCAGTAAGATCCCCGTGCCGAAGCCGTGGGGCATATGCTTGAAGTAGGTCATCGCGTAGCCCATGGCGTGGGGGAGCGACGTCCTGGCCTGGGCTATGACGACGCCGGCCAAAGACGACAGCCGCAGCATCTTTTCCCGGAACGGCGCGTCAAACGCGCGCGCTTTAAGGGCCGGGACGCATTCAGCGAAGGATGCGAACCCGCCCTCCGCCAGCATGTCCGAAAACGGAGACGCCTTGGACGACAGATAGCCCTCGCACAGGTGCGCGAGCACGTCCACGGCCGCGGAGAGAGTCACGGCCTCAGGCAGGTTATCCGTATACCGTGCGCACAGGAACGCCTTACCGAAGAAGACGTTTGCCCCGATGGAGGACTTGGTTTGCTTTTCGTGGAGCGTAAGTATGGAATACGGCGTGGTCTCGGAGCCCGTGCCGGCCGTGGTCGGCACCGCGTAGAGCGGGACGTGGGCGTACTCCCCGGGCTGTATCAGGTCCTTGGCCTTTTTGTCCGGGTTGGCGAGCAAAACCGCCGCGGCCTTGCCTAGGTCCATCGGCGAGCCGCCGCCTATCGCGACCACGCAGTCGCAGCCAGCGTCAAGGCCCGCTTTCGCGGCCTCGTCGGCGTTTTCGAGGGAGGGGTTCTCCTCCGTCCTGTCGAAAACGGCGTATTCCAAGCCGTTTTGGGAGAGGCAGTATGCCGCGTCGTCCAGCGCGCCGTTTTTCGCGGAGGACTTTCCCGTGACAATAAGGGCCTTTCGGCCGAACCCGGCTGATTGGGACGGAGTTCGTTTTTGATACGACCGGTCCCCGGCGAATTCGGCGGCGAATTCCCTGACGCTGCCGCCGAAAAACAGCCGGGTCGGCATGAAATATTCGTATTTTCCGCTCATTTTTTACCTCCAGGGGCCGGGCGGGAATACGCGCATTCCCATTTGGCCCGCGCGCAGGGGTAAAATGGCCGCCGGCCATTTTACGCCTGCGCGTCCACCTTGGCCATATGCTCTATCAGATCGACGACCTTGTTGGAATAGCCCCACTCGTTGTCGTACCAGGCGATGAGCTTCACGAAGTTCGGGTTCAGGGATATGCCCGCGTCGGCGTCGAAGATGCAGGTACATGCCTCGCCGATGAAGTCGGACGAGACGACCATGTCCTCGGTGTAGGCCATGATGCCCTTAAGCTCGCCCTCGGAGGCTTTTTTCATGGCGGCCTTTATCTCGTCGTAGGATGCGGCCTTCTCCAGGCGGCAGGTCAGGTCGACGACGGACACGTCGATCGTCGGCACGCGAAAGGACATGCCCGTGAGCTTGCCCTTCAGCGCCGGGATGACTTCGCCCACGGCCTTCGCCGCGCCGGTGGAGGAGGGGATGATGTTCGCGGACGCGGCGCGGCCTCCGCGCCAGTCCTTCTTGGACGGGCCGTCCACGGTAAGCTGGGTGGCGGTGGTGGAATGGACGGTCGTCATAAGACCCTCGGCCATGCCAAAGCTGTCGTTCACGACCTTCGCCAGAGGCGCTAGGCAGTTAGTGGTGCAGGAGGCGTTCGAGACGACGGTCAGGTCCTTCGTATACTCCTTGTGGTTCACGCCCATGACGAACATGCGCGCGTCCTTCGACGGGGCGCTGATGATGACCTTCTTCGCGCCGCCCTTGATGTGGGCGGAGGCGTCGCCCACGGTGGTAAACTTGCCGGCGGACTCCACGACGTAGTCGGCCCCGGCGTCGCCCCAGGGTATCTCCTCGGGTTTCAGGCTGTTGTAGACGCTGATGGCCTTGCCGTTGACGACGAGCTTGCCGTCCCTGACCGAGATCTCGCCGCTAAACCGGCCGTGCACCGAGTCGTACCTGAGCATGTAGACCATGTAGTCCAGGTCGATGAACGGGTCGTTTATCGCGACGACGCTCACGTCCGGCTTGGACAGGGAGCTCCTGAAAACCAGGCGCCCGATGCGCCCAAAGCCGTTGATGCCTACTTTCACCATGCAAATTCCTCCTTTGAAATGTGGAGTTCCCGCGGAAACCCGAAAGCCGCTCCGTGCCTGTCATTCTGAGGATAACTTGGTTTCCGTGGGTACTCATGTACGGCCGCGTACCGACTGTTAGTATCTCCGCGAACCTGGTGAATATATCCTGTATTAGTATATCACGGAAATCGAAAGAGATAAACATTTTTTTAACAAAGAGCATTTATCCGCGCAAATTCGATATTAATCCGCAAAATCCGCGTTGCCGATCTTTATCTTTCTCATAAAGCGGCAAACTTCAGCAGCGTCATGATCAGCGGGTCGATCGCCATGCCAAAAAGCCCGGCGGCCAGCGCGAACAGCAGTATCAGCTGCGTCAGCCGCTCCAGCGCCTTCAGTTTGACGGCGTTTTCGGGCGACAGGAACGCCGCCAAAACCGCGTTCCCGTCCAGCGGGTACACGGGCAGGATATTCAGAAAGGCCACGGCTAAATTCGCCCTGACGAACAGGAATATCATCCGGTAGACCGCGAAGTTGAAATTCCACATGCCGCCTTGGAGCGGCGCGCCGGAGTTCAGCAGGAAATACTTGTAAAGGGCCAGCAAAGTGGCCGCGGCGCAGCTGACCACGATGCACACGAGTATCGGGAAGACGTGCGTGATGAGCGTTCCCGATTTCCTGTCCCTGTAGTATGTCGCGGAGACGGGGACCGGCCTGGCCCAGCCGTAGCCGGCAGCGAGCATGACGACGAGGCCCAGCGGATCCAGGTGCGAAAACGGGTTCGCGCGAAGGCGTCCGCGCAGTTTCGGAAGAGGGTCGCCCTGCCGGAAGCTCACCAGCGCCTTCACATACTCGTGCAGGCCGAGGGCGCAGACCGCCCCCGGGACGGAGAGAAGATAGTACCAGAGATCCTTGGCGTAGACCATATGCGATTACTCCCCTCGCCGGACGCTTCCGGAACGGTTGCTAATACGAATCTTGGTATACATGTTCTATACCGGATGAAGAAAACATTTGCCGACAACGAGCCGATTCGACGAACGCTTCTGCGGCGAATCGGCGACAGAGGAGGTTAATGTTTTCGCACTCCGGTATAAATATAGCATTTTTGAACCGGGCGGTAAACTGAAAAGACAGCCGTGGGCACGACAACGCATGAACATACAAATTACACAACGAATGTAGGGCGCGCCGACCCCGGCGCGCCGAGCTTGCAACAATATACATTTCAAATAGTGCCAATGGAGTGGAACGGC
>WQUN01000051.1 GCA_009782085.1 Bacillota bacterium | reverse complement strand
CCGACGCGAAGAAAAACGCGGGCGTGTACTTCACATACGATGTCATCACGACCACTGAATACACCAGCGTAGTGATCCACACGTCGGTTAATCCCGGAAATACCTCAAGCGACCGGGTCACCACCTTTGTGCTCAACACGACGGCTTCGGACGGCGGCGAGAAGTACCGCATATATACTCTTGAGGATTTGCTCGGGCCCAACGCGTATAAACTGGCAAATTCGGCAATATCCAAAGGCATCGCCGCCGCGGATCCGGGAAGCTATTTCACGGGCGGCGACGGATTCGACGGCCTGTATTCCGACCCGAGCTTTTATGTGGATCAGGACGGCAACGCGGTGATCATTTTCGACAAATATTCCATCGCGCCCGGCGTCATGGGTACGCCAGCTTTCGCGATACCGCTGGGCAATGTCGTCAACATCGCCTTTGACGCCGCCGACACTCTTACGGTTGACGGAGCCGCTCTGGTCCCGCTGCGCCGGGTCGCGGAAGCGCTGGGGTACGCTGTCGCCTGGGACGGAGGCTCACAGACCGTTACGATGACCAAAGGAGATAAGGCCAGCGCCGTCAAAATCGGCGACGCCGCGTTCAACGGCGGCGATTTGACAGCCGCGCCTGTTATCCATAACGGCCTTACCTACATTCCTGTTGCTTTCGCGGAATTGGGGCTGGGCGGCTGCTACCAGGTAAATCCCAAGACCGGCGGCGTCACCGTATCGGCCGTAAGGTGATCGTATCCGGAACCTGAGTTGGACCGGCGGAACCGGTGTCCTTAACCTGTTGACGGAGACCTCTATAAACTGTCATCCTGAGCGAAGCGAAGGATCTTCAGACCCTTCGCTTCGCTCAGGGTGACAGATGAAAAAGTCATTTTTAAGTTGAACAGCTACGCCGACCCGCCAAAACGCGCAGGAACCTGTATTCGGGCAGCCGGAACACCCCGGCCGCCGAATACAGGTTCCTTTGCGGATCCTGATTCGTATATCCATTCATATTTCCATTTATATTTCTATTCTTCAAACCTCAAATCGGGGGCGTCTTCCTCATAACTCACGTCCCCCAGCTCGCCGATCCTTATATCGCCCGATTGATTGTACTGGTACAGCTGGTCCAGGCACTCCACGGCGGAGCG
The DNA here is from genome assembly GCA_009782085.1 of Bacillota bacterium. Taxonomy (GTDB): domain Bacteria; phylum Bacillota; class Clostridia; order Lachnospirales; family WQUN01; genus WQUN01. Next base: position 14,182 of record WQUN01000051.1, on the reverse strand, counting down.
TATCTTCGTCCGCAGCAGATATCCTCTCTCGTCGGTAATTTTCGCGACCTGCGCCATATCTATGTCAAAATCCCAGCCGTACGCCCTCCTGTAAAAGTCTTTCAGCTTTTCCAGCACGCCGGCGATCTCCTCTTTTGTCAAAGGCTGCAGCTGCTTCGCCTGGCATATGGCCTGGAGCGTTTTTTCGGCGGCCTCGCAGTCTTTTTCATCCAGGGCCGATTCTTTCAGGTTCTCAAACTCATGCTTGGCGTCGATCACATCCTCCGCATACGACGCGGTTATGGCAAATATGCTGTATGTGGCCCGGAGCCTCGAATACTCGGACGGGAACAGGAAAGACGCCATGTTTTTATAGGCTTTCAGCCTGGCGGTCCTGCTCAGGCGGCCTATGAGCTCCGTCTCGTCAAAGAGGATGACCCATCCGTTATAGCCCATCTGCAAAAACAAATGGCTCAACATGGCGAAGTAGTCGTTCATATGCCTGGTCTTGGTGAAATTGACGTTGTAGGCCGCCTTTTCCCCAAAAATCCGCCTGTAGATTTTCTTAAGGTCGGCGTTGCCGACAAAATCCCCTTCCAGATCGGCCAGGAGCAGGTATTTCTCGTCCGGATCCTCTGTATGCAGGTAGGAGCGGAACAGGAAAAACAGCTTGTCCGTTTCCAGGTGTTTGGCCGTGTACGCCAGCATTTCCGAGGCCAGCGGGTGGTTTGGCGTTATGTCGGAGAGCTCGTCCAAAAAGCCCGGCTGGAGGCGTCTGGGCAGATATGTGTTGTTCAGGAGCTTTTTGTATACGAGATGCAGTTTGTCGAAAGGCGTTTCCTTGCTTAACGATATGAAACTGACCGCCATATTTTCGCTTTGCGCCATGTTGAAAACCGTGTTCAGGAGGTGCGTTTTCCCCTCGCCGTATTTCCCCGATATGACCATGCCGTCGGATCGCCCGCCGGCGCCGCGTATGTCGCTGAGCCTGTCGGAGATCCTCTTCGTGATCTCCGGCCTGGCGGACGAGAAATACTGGCCCGCGGTCCTGGAGGACACGCCGGAACGCAGGGCCTCGATGACTTTTCTCGCTTCAAAATCCATCATTGTCCAAATCCCCCGTACCGTAGTCGGAGCCCGTTGTGGCAAGCACCGTTTGTCTCGGCAAAGATGTTTTCGCGTAACCCGCCTTCGACAGGATACGGGAGGCCATCTCGCCGCTTATCCTGGCCGCGCCGCCCGAATGTTCGTTTACCGCCTCCGCGACTCTCCCGGACAGCTCCAGCAGGTTTTCTTCCGTCAGCTCCGCGGCCCACAGCCTATCCAGGTCAATGATATCCGTGAAACGGTTGAACCTGTCGGAGACGATCTCGTTCTGCACGCGCATCCACAGCGCCTGATACGACTTTATGCCAAAGAGCTCGTTGTCGATCAGCTCCCTGTCAAATGCGTAGAAAAACATGAGGTTTCCCATGGTGTCGATTTCATCGATCAGTTCCCGTATGCTCTCGTAAGCGTCCTCCCGCTTCAGCCGGGTGTACCTGACCGGGTCCAAAGACGTGGAGCGCACCAGTATTTCGGTGTTGTCTATCATGACGACGATCCCCGGGACTGAGGCGATCCTGTGGACCTCGGCCAAAGAGCGGAGCATATGGCGGGCGTTGTGCCTGGTGATTTTCGCCGGAGACAGCCCCAGCCCCCGCAGGGCCCGGAGGTTTATGTCTTTGCCGCCCATAAGCCAGGAGAGCAGCATGTCACCGCTGGCACTTTCCAGAACGGGGCACCCCAAAATGCCGCCAGTGAGCAGGCTAACAGCTATCGCGAAATTATTGTCCAGCAGGGGGTTTTTCAGGAACATCGCCCTCAGCTGGTTCCGTATTTCTCTCTTTATCAGCGCGTCAAACTCGCCTATCGACGACAGGTAGTCCGCAAAAGTCCCCTGCCCTCGCGCCCCTATTTCGGAGAAGTCGTAACCCAGGCCGTTCACTATCTTTTCAGCGCATTTGCCAAGGCACAGGGTCAGATCGGAGCCCTTGACTATCTCCGAATAAATCTCCCCGAAGTCGTGGAGCCAAACGTCTTTTGCGGAAAAACCGACGACGGTGAAGCCCAGTTCCTTCGCCGCCAAAGACAAAAGCTGCAGGAAATGGGTCTTGCCGCTTCCGGCCTTGCCGGTCACGAATTTGATCTTGCTTCCGCCTAGGGCGATATAATCGGCGAAATACTTTTCTTTTATGAACCCGGCCAAGTCGTCCGCGCCCACGGTGATCCGCCTTATAAGCTCGCCGTTTCCCGGCGCCTGTCCGAGTTTCAGCAAAGACACGCCGGTTTTACAGTCGTTGCCGTTCATGGTTATACCCCCACAGCGCCGGGAGATTCGAGCCGATCCCGTTTATAGAACCTGATGGTGCCAAGGTACTGTTCCCTGCCGTCTTTGTCGAGGATCCGTATGAGCTTGCCGGCGTTCCGGCTCGTTCCGAACTGATACGATCTGCCGTCTTTGGCCGTCTCCGCGTCGGAACCGTAGAGGCGGGCCAAATCGAAGGCAAAACTCTGCATGTCATATTCCTTGCGGAATCTTTGCATCGGCGCCAGAAATTCATATATGTCCTTAAGGTGGATATCCTGCTCCGCGGAGCCGGCTTTCCCCGGTTTATCCTTGTATTTGACGGCGACGTCATAGGCCCGCGCCAGTTCGTTCAAAAACGCCGTCACGTTAAAAGACGCTTTGTTCAGCTTTTCCTGGCTTTGCTTTATGGATTTGACAAAATAGAGCGGGCGGCAGCATTGCACGCGCCGGCGGTCGACGACCAGCTCATGGTTTTCGCCGTCGATTTTAACCTTGAAAGGAAACATCTCGTATACCGGGTATTCCCCTTTGACGTCGACCGCCAGTTTTTCGCAGAACGCGGTCATCTGCCCGGCGAAATCCCCGCTTTCCATATACTCCCCGGCGTCGAAGCCTTCCGCCGCGGCGGAGTATCCGGCGACCAAAGATTCACATTCGCCGATAAAGACGCCCATCGCGGACAGATCCTTCGCCAGGGCTTTCAGATCGCCCTTTTCAGAATTTTTCGCCATACTTTTGAACGTTTTCTGAGCCAAGGCCAGCTTGTCCGAAAATTCCTTTTCCAGCGCCTGCATTTTCTGATATAATTCCTCGTAGTCCATAAAAATCCCTCCCGTTTTCCGATAATATACCATAGGGGCCGGAGGTTTACAATAATAAAAAAGCCGGGGGTGTCAATTTGCGGCTATACGAATGGCAGAAGGAATGCCTGAACGCCTGGACGGAAAACGGCTTCAGGGGGGTCGTGAACGTCGCCACCGGAGCGGGCAAGACGGTTCTGGCCCTGGCCGCGGCGGAAACTCTTGGGGACGCCGTGGGCCCCGGGAATCTCGGCGTCAAGATAATCGTGCCCAGGACGTTTCTGGTGCGGCAGTGGTATTACGCGCTGACAGACGTCCTCGGCGTCCCCAGGGACGACATCGGCATAATCATGGGTTCGCACAGGGGAAAAGCCGACCGCGGGTTTACGATCTACGTGATCAATTCCGCCAGGGACCTGTTTTCCAGGCATGTGCTCGGGGACGCGAGGGACAACATCCTTATAATCGCGGACGAATGCCACCATTACGGGGCCGGGGAAAACGCCAGGATATTCGATTTCGCCGGGGTTTTCCCGCCGCATAGGAACTGCTATGCGTTGGGCCTTTCCGCCACGCCCTATTGCAGAAACTATCACGAGGTCATCGAGCCGAACATCGGGCCCGAAATATATCGCTACACCTTGGCGCAGGCCCTGGACGCGGATATACTCAGCCGTTTTTCCGTTATCAACGTCGGCCTCGGATTTACCGCGGACGAAAGGGCCGAATACGGGGAAATCTCCGACAAACTGGCGAAATCCATGAGCCGTCTGAGGGAAAGCTGCCCCCGTTTGTTCTACAGGAACAACAGGCGGTTTTTCGCGGAAATCGACGGCGTCATGAAAACCCACGCGAACCCCGATGTCCGGCAGCTGGCCCGGACGGTCCGGTTTTTGGCCTTCCGGCGCAAGGAAGTCGTCCATACGGCCAAATCGAGGGCGGATTGCGTGGCGAGCCTGGTGAAGCTCATCGACGAAAGATCGAAGATCCTTATTTTCGGCGAACGGATCGAAACCGCGGAGGAAATCCACAGAAGAGTCAAGGAATTGTTCCCGGGCAAAACCGGCTTATATCACTCCAAACAGCACGAGAACGTCCGGAAGGCGGCGCTGCGGGACTTCGAAAATTCGGAGATCAGGATACTGGTCAGCTGCAAAACGCTGGACGAGGGTCTGAACGTTTCGCACGCCGACGTGGGGATCATAGCGTCGTCCACAAGCGGCGAGCGCCAGCGGATACAGCGCTTGGGCAGGGTTCTGCGGAAAAAGGAAGCCGGAAAACAGGCGCGGTTTTATTACCTGTACGTGAAGGATACCATGGAAGAGGCCGCGATTTTCGGCGATTTGTCCGGCAAACCCGGTGAAAACTTCCTTACGGCGGATCTGGATTACGACGGGGAAAGCGGAGAGTTTACCAGCGATTACTACGAAGAGGTCAAAAGGACCGCAATAGAAAACGCTTTGGCCAAATCTTGGAGCGGGCCGGAGATCGCGGAAGCGCTGCGAAACATGAAAATCGGCTCCGTCTCGTGCGACTGGCTGACGGATGAAAGGGATTGCGTCGCTAAAATCAAGGAATCCCGCGACAAAAGGGAGAGGAATTATTTTGTCACCATGCTGTGTTTGATACGGGCGAGGCTATCGCTGGAGGCGGTACAGTACATCACCCCAAATGCAACTGCGAGTTTCCACGGAAACTCGAAAACCGCATTCCGCTGTCATCCTGAGCGAAGCGAAGGATCTTTCACCTCCATGTAGAGCAAGATTCTTCGGCTTCGCCTCAGAATGACAATGAATAGTTACTTTTGGGATGGAATACTGGTAAAAGGGGAGCCGCGGCTGTTCCGCGGCTCCCCTTGCCTGGCTTAGAACCTGTACAACCCCGCTTAACGCCGCCTTGGCATTTCGAAAGTTGAATCGGCTTCTCTTTACTCGATATCGATCTTCTTCGCAGAGGCCTGCTTATTCCGCTTGGGCACCGCCACGCACAGCACGCCGTTGTCGAGCTTCGCCTTTATCCCCTCCGGATCGGTGTCGGGGAGGGAGACGGCGCGGCTCATGGAACTTATGCGGCGCTCCTTGTGCAGGTAATTTTTGGCGTTGTCCTCCTCGGTCTCCTCGCGCCTGACGGAGATAGTCAGACGCCCGTCGTTCATGTCGAGGCCGACCTCCTCCTTTTTCACGCCGGGAAGCTCGGCCTCGATCACGTACTCTTTCTCGTCCTCCCGGACGTCCATCCTGAAAGTCGCCCGCTCAAAGCTGCGCGGCGTGAAAAAATCGTCCATCAGGTTGTAAAAGTCCTCAAAGCCGGTCGGAACGAGGTCTCTGCCTCTCCTGACATAGGGTACCATGCCTGCCATAGTATCATCTCCATAAAAGATTATTTTGTTAGCACTCACTGATGTCGAGTGCTAACAGCTGATATATTTATACCTCGAATTATTTTATTTGTCAATAGGTTTATGTAAAATATTTTTCAATGAATTTACGCAATGAATATTTGAATATTTTAGCGTATCCCACGAAAATTTGCCGCGCCCGGGGAAGCGCTCCCGATTGATATTCCCCGGCTTATATGCTAGAATTCTAGCAACGCAAAAGAACGCTGGTGAACCCATGCAATCCGGCTACGACGCGGCCCTGTCCCTCGCCGCCGAAAAGCTCGCCGCAATACCACCGGCGGCGGTCTGCGCAAACTGCGGCGTCCGCCACGAAAACGGGGAGTTTTATGTGCCGTGGTTCTCGCGGGAGCGGGCGCTTTCCGAAGCCCCGACGGCGCAAAAGATAATCTGGCTCCACTATCTGACGTCCCATGGCGCGAAAACCCCGGGCGGGCGGCTGATCCCATACCGCGAGGCGCCGGGCGCGCGCTTTTACGACGCAAATTTCACGAAAAGGGCGGTCGACCCCCTCGTGAGGCGCTTCGGAGGCGACCCCGAGGGGCTTACGGCGGCGGGGCTAGCCCTCGGCGGCAAAAAGGCGGGCTTCGGCGGCGCGTCGGTGACCGCCGATGTATTGCCTTATCTGCCGATGACGTTTATTATCTGGGCCGGGGACGACGAATTCGGCCCCGGCGGGAGCGTTCTGTTCGACGAGACGGCCAAAACCTGGTTTTGCGCGGAGGATTTAGCGGTCCTGGGCAGTCTGGCCGCGCATGAGCTGATAAATTTTTGCAAGAAATAATAAGATTTTGCATTAAATAAGCCGCGGCGGAGAATAAAATCAAGTGGGAAAGATTTGTAAAAAAAGCTCATATACGGAGGTTTCATTATGCCAAGGCAAAAAATCGCGGAAGCCGTAAAATCGGGAAGGACGCTGGTCTCCGACGGCGCGTGGGGGACGTTCCTCCAGAAAAAGGGACTGAAACCGGGCGAATGCCCGGAGCTCTGGTGCGTGGAGAGGCCGGAAGAAGTCCTCGACGTGGCCAGAAGCTACATAGACGCGGGCGCGGACATGATCGAGACGAACAGCTTCGGCGGGAGCTCGTATAAGCTCTCCCACTACAGGCTGGCGGAACGCGCCGCCGAGATCAACGAGGCCGCCGCGCGCATCTCCAGGCAGGCGGCCGGCGAGGACCGCTGGGTCATAGCCTCTCTGGGTCCGACGGGCGAAATGCTGGTGACCGAGGACGTCACCGAGCGGGAGCTTTACGACGCGTTCGCGAGCCAGGCGGCGGCCTTCGAAAGGGGCGGCGCGGACGCGGTCTGCATCGAGACCATGTCGGACATAGGCGAGGCCGTCCAGGCGATACGCGCCGTTAAAGAGAACACCGGCCTGGAGGTCATCTGCACGTTCACGTTCGAAAAGACGGTCAAGGGAGAGTACAGGACGATGATGGGCGTGGACCCCGCCGCGGCGCTGAAGGCCGCCGCGGAGGCCGGGGCCGACATAGTCGGGGCCAACTGCGGCAACGGCATAGAACGGATGATAGAGATCGTCGGCCTCATGCGCGGGGTGAACAAAGACATCCCGATCCTCGTCCACGCCAACGCGGGCCTGCCCTGCAGCATCGACGGCAAGGACGTGTTCCCGGAGACCCCGGAGGACATGGCGGAGGCCGCCCCGCGGCTTGCGAAAGCCGGGGCTGACATCATCGGCGGCTGCTGCGGGACTACGCCGGCGCATATCAGGGCCATCAAAGAGGCGCTGAACAAACAATAATAAAAAACAGGGGGCGCCGTTTATGAACAATGAGGAAAAGATACTGCACGCAGTCGAGACTTTGGTAATTATGCAAACGACGACGCAGGCGCAGATTTCCGAGCTGAAAACAGACGTCACTGGCCTGAAATCAGACGTCACTGGCCTGAAAGACCGCGTCGAGAGCATTCATTACAACCTGGCGCGCCTGGAGCTCGAAAACAGCCGGGAACACGGCGCGATCTTTGACAAACTGGATGTTCTGGAATCCAAAACCAATCAAAACACCGAAGCCATCCTTCGGATCGAGGAGCGCCTGGATATGGCCGAAATCAGCATCCGCGCCTACAACTCAAAGTAGGGGCAAAGCTTAGTTATTAAAAATACGCGAAGGAGAATTTCCGTGAAAACCAACTTCCTTTCCACCGCCATCGGTTCCATGCCGTTCGAGGACCCGGCCTACGCCGTCGGCGTCTCGCTCGGTTCCATGGACGCGCCCATCTGGCCGCAGCTTTCGCGGCGCTCCCTTCTGGAGCAGATGGAGATACAATACAGCGAGAACATCCCCTGCGCGACGGTCGATTTCGAGAAAAGCCGCATGTTCTTCCAGACCGGCGGGGACTATTCCGAAAAATTCGCCGAATTCTACGAGGCCTATATGGCCGCGGCGGATCCCGACGAGGGGAACGGCGATTTCTCCCGCTTCGCCATCGGAGAGGACTATTCCAAGGGCATCTACGCCATGCTGGCGGCGCTTAAAGAAAAGAACGCCGTCCTCCCGTGGCTGAAAGTCCAGACCACGGGCCCGTGCAGCTTCGCGCTGACCATCACCGACGAGAACAAGCGCGCGATCTACTACAACGAGGAGTTCCGGGACGTCATCGTCAAGGCCATGGCGGCCAAGAGCCGCTGGCAGATACAGACGTTCAGGCCCTTCTGCGAGAACATCATCTGTTTCATCGACGAGCCCATCCTTTCGGCCTTCGGAAGCTCGACCTACGTGTCCGTGACCAGAGACGACGTGGTCGCGATCCTGGGCGAGGTCGTCGAGGCGGTCAAGGCCGAGGGCGCGCTGGCGGGCGTTCACTGTTGCGGCAACACGGAGTGGAGCATACTGATCGACGCGGGCGTGGACATTGTCAACTTCGACGCGTTCGAGTACGGCGCGACCATCGCCATGTACGCTGATCAGGTCAGGGCGCACCTCGAGCGCGGCGGGATGCTGGCCTGGGGCGTGGTGCCCACTTCCGCCGCCATACGGGAGCAGACCGCGGAGACGCTGGAGGCGAAGCTGGAAGAGGGCATGGACAACCTGGCGTCCAAGGGGATAGACAAGAAGCTGATCGTCAGCCAGGCCATGATCACGCCGTCCTGCGGGACGGGGTCGATGGATGCGGCGGACGCGGAGAGGGTGTTTAAGCTGCTGAAGGCGGTTACGGACAGGATGAAGGAGAAGTACAACGTATAGAGGGCGGAGCATGATCAAACAACTGGATATTTCCGAATTGCCCAATGCAGTTGAGGTCATCCGCGCGAGTTTTGCGACCGTTGCGGATGAATTGGGACTGACCGAACAAAATTGTCCCGGTTTTACGGCGTTTTCGACCACTACGGAACGGCTGCGGTCTCAATTTGACCTGGGCTGGCGTATGTACGGATTTTACAATGAAAGCCGGCTTGCGGGTTATGCCGCAATTTCCAAAGCCGACAATGGGGCATACGAAATCCACAACCTCGCCGTTTTGCCTGAATGCCGGCACAAGGGCTACGGAAAACGGCTTCTCGATTTTTGTATCGGAAAAGTAAAGGAAATGGGCGGAATAAAAATCGAAATCGGAATCGTCGAGGAAAATACCGTGTTGAAAAATTGGTACGCGGCAAACGGGTTTACCCATACCGGCGCAAAGAGATTCGATTTTTTTCCGTTCACCTGCGGTTATATGGAATACAATATTTAAATAAGCGTTGGAATGTGCGGATGAATGGAGAGAATCCGACCGTGACAGATATTAAAACGCAAGCACATGAAATACTGCAAGAAATACCGGACGATAAAGTAGCTCCCGTGATAGAGATACTAATAGGCAACCTCTAAAAACTGTCATCCTGAGCGAAGCGAAGGATCTTAAATAGCCAAAGCATAAGATTCTTCGCTACGCTCAGAATGACAAAAAAGGGTTTTACACTCAGAATGACAAAAAAGGGTTTTACGCTCAGAATGACAAAAATGGGTTTATAGAGGTTGCCAATAAAGAAAAAATTTTCGGAAAACCAGAAAGCCCTGGTGACATAAATCATGAAAATCGCCATTTCCGGCAAGGGCGGCGTCGGCAAGTCCACCGTCGCCGCCGCCATAGCCCTTCTTTTGGCCCGGCGCGGCCGGCGCGTGCTGGCCCTGGACGCCGACCCGGACGCGAACCTCGCGGCGGCCCTCGGCATCCCGTCCTCCGCGCCCATCACCCCCATCAGCGCGGAGATCGCGCTGATCGAGGAGCGCACGGGCGCTAAGGTGAACGAGTACGGCCGCGTGTTCAAGCTGAACCCGGAGGTCGGCGACGTGGCCGGGAAGCTCGCGGTGAGGCACAACGGCGTGGAGCTTCTCGTCCTCGGCGCCGTTAAGCGCGGGGGCGGCGGCTGCGCCTGCCCGGAGAACACCTTCGTCAAAGCGCTGGTCACAGACCTGGTGCTCTACAAAGACGAAACCCTCGTCATGGATATGGAGGCGGGCATCGAGCACCTCGGCCGCGCCACGGCCGCGGGCGTGGACGTGATGATAATCGTCGTGGAGCCAGGGCAGCGCGCCGTCGACTGCGCCCGCTCCGTCATACGCATGTCCCGGGAGATCGGGCTAGACAGGTTCGTCATCGTGGGGAACAAGGTGACGGGGGACGAGGACCGGGAGTATATCAGGGCGGCGTTCCCGGAGCTGGAAGTGTCGGCGTTTTTGCCCTATTCGCGGGGCATCAGGGACGCGGACCGGGACGGGGTTTCGGTGCTCGAGGGGATGGGCGAGGGGGAGAGAACGGTTATTGAGGGGATTATCGGAGAGATAGAGAAATGATAAGTAAACCAGACGAGAACAAAGCGCGGCGCAAGAGCGATTTGCTGCTGCCCCCCCACCATGAACCTGGAAGATTAATCAGACCCATCAGGAGGCTCCTTATGTCCTTCCTTATCGCCGTCACCGGCAAGGGCGGCGTCGGCAAGACCACGCTCAGCGCCCTTTTGATCAAAAACCTTATCGACGCCGGCAAGACGCCCGTCCTGGCCATAGACGCCGACCCGAACAGCTGCCTCGACCGGGCGCTGGGCGTGCGGGCGGAGAACACCGTCGGCCGGGCGCGGGAGGAAGTCCGCGGCGCGGCCTCCTCCGGAACCGTGACGGGCATTTCCAAAAACGAGATGCTCCGGATGAAGATCGGGCAAAGCCTGGTGGAGGCGGAGGGCTTCGACCTCATCGCAATGGGCCGGCCGGAGGGCGCGGGCTGCTATTGCTACGCCAACAACGTCCTGAAGGACGTCATCGCGGAGATCTCGTCCCAATACCCCTACGTCGTGCTGGACAACGAGGCCGGGCTGGAGAACCTCTCGCGGCGCATAGTTCAGAAGGTCGATCTGCTGGCGCTCGTCTCGGACGCGTCGAACGCCGGGCTGAACACGCTCGTGCGGCTCTATGGGCTGGCAAACGAGATGGAGATGAAGTACGACAGGCTGGCGCTGGTCGTCAACCGGCTGCGGACGGGCAGGCTGCCGGAGCGGATGGACGAAATAAAGGAGACGACCAAGGCGGATCTGGTCGTCGGGCTGCCGGACGACGCGGAGATCGCGGAGTTCGCGGAGGGGGACAGGAGTTATCTGGGGATTTCGGGGGGAAATGATGTGTATATGAAGGTCGGGAAATTGCTATATTAATACAATTCCGAGGTGAAGAATGAAACTACGAAAACTGTTCTTTGGGTTTACAGTATTCATAGTTTTAGCGCTTGTCACGTTTATACCTGCTTCAATAACAAGCGCGAATTCCGCTAAGCCTCCGGACTTAACCGTTATCGTGGATTTAGCGCCAGGAGATTTGAAATTGTTTTTACGCGAAAAAGATGAAAGCATAGATAACGCGGTGGAGATGACAAAAAGCAGAACCGCATGGGAAACATACTTCAAATTGTATTATTGGTCATCAAGTGTTTACTCCCGCTCCGGTTCGGTTTTAGTAGTCAATACGGGAGGCAGGAGTTTTGAATGCGCGCTGCCGGAATCTGTGACGGGCTCATATTATAGTGTTGTCAAATTGAATATCGCAAGCGAAGATATTTCAGACGGCAATTCACCTGCACGTGTCTGGTTGCTTATTTCGCTGCGCGTCTTGCTGACACTGGTCATTGAGGGATTGGTTTTCTTCGCGTTTGGTTACAGAAAAAAAGCGAGTTGGATATGCTTTGTGATAATTAACCTGCTGACGCAAGGCTGGCTCAATAAAATGATTTGCGGAGGCCCAAATTATACATATCAGGCGGAAATGACGCTCATTTTCATTGAACCCGTAATCTTTATAGCGGAAATGATATTTTTTACGTTCGTACTTGCTGTAATCATAAAAGAACAAAGGGTCGGTAAGGCGCTTGCTTATGCTTTTCTGGCAAATTTGGCCAGTTTGTTTCTTGGGGGCGTGATGCTTTCAGTATTGCCCATATAGAACACAGACAACGGTTCAATGATTGCCATGCAAAACACACGACATATTTCGAAGGTGAGGACCCCCAATGGAAAACATCGTCTATCTCAACCGTGTCAGCGACCCCGCCTCCGCCGCGATGCTCGAAAAGGCGGAGGGGGACTGCGTCGAGACCTGTTTCGAACGCGCGGACGCCCAGAAGAACCAGTGCTCCTTCGGCAAAAGCGGCGTCTGCTGCCGCATCTGCCACATGGGGCCCTGCCGGATCACGCCGAAGGCCCCGAAGGGCATCTGCGGCGCGGACGCGGACACCATCGCCGCCCGGAACTTCCTCCGGGAGGTCGTCGGCGGGACCAGCGCCCATTCCGACCACGGGCGGCACCTGGTGCTGCTGCTGAAAGAAGCGGCAACAGGCAAGGCCCCGGGCTACCGCATCAAGGACGAGAGGGCCCTGCGCTACGCCGCGAGGCTCTACGGCGTCGAGGAATACGACCGGGACGCCGACGACGTCGCGCTCGACCTGGCCGACCTGTTCCTCCGGGAGTTTTCGGAGCAGGAGGGATACCTCAGGACGCTGGAGCTCGCCCCCAAAAAGCGCATGGGCGTCTGGGAGGCCGCCGGGGTGAAGCCCCACGGCATCGACCGCGTGGTCGTGGAGGCCATGCACAGGAGCACCATGGGCGTGGATCACGACTATCGGAACCTGCTGAAACACGCCTTCACGACGTCTCTGGCCGACGGCTGGGGCGGCGCGCGGATCGCCTCGATAGTCTCCGACATCCTGTTCGGTTCGCCGACGCCCGTGGCCAGCCAGTCCAACCTCGGCGTGCTCGGGGAGGATACCGTGAACATTTTGATCCACGGCCACGAGCCCGCGCTTTCGGAGGTCCTGACGGTGGCCGCCGCGGACCCGGCGGTCAAGGAATACGCCAAGGCCGCCGGGGCAAGCGGGATAACTTTGGCCGGCATATGCTGCACGGCGAACGAGATCCTGATGCGCCACGGCGTGCCGGTGGCCGGGAATTTCCTCCAGCAGGAGCTGGCGATCATAACCGGGGCCGTCGAAATGATGGTCATCGACGTGCAATGCTGTATGCCGAGCCTGCCGGACGTGGCCGCGAACTATCACACGGAGATCGTCTCCACCGCGGACATCGCCAAAACCATCGGCGCGCGCCACGTGCGCGTGGAGGGGCGCGACCCGGTGCGCTCCGCCAAGGAGCTTGTAAAGCGGGCCATCGACAACTACAAAAACAGGGACGCGTCCAAGGTCAATATACCCAAAAACAAGGAGCCGCTCGTGGCCGGGTTCTCCGTGGACGCGATAAAATACATGCTGGGCGGGCGCTACCGCGGCTCGTTCCGGCCGCTTAACGACGCCGTCATGCAGAACCGGATCTTAGGCGTCGTGGGCATCGTCGGCTGCAACAACGCCAAGATGAAGGCCGACAGCTACCAGACGATCCTGACGCAGGAGCTGATAAAGCGCAACGTTTTGGTCCTTCAGACCGGCTGCGCCGCCATCGCCAGCGCGAAGGCCGGCCTTTTGAGGCCGGAAGTGGCCCTGGCGCAGGCCGGGCGCGGGCTCCGCGAGGTCTGCGAGGCCGTCGGGATCCCGCCCGTTTTGCACATGGGCAGCTGCGTTGACAACTCCCGCGTGCTGGAGGCCGCGACGGAGATCGTCTTCGAGGGCGGCCTCGGCGACGACCTGGCGAGCGTGCCCGCGGTGGGCGTCGCGCCGGAGTGGATGAGCGAGAAGGCCATCGCCATCGGCTGCTACTTTGTGGCCTCGGGGATCGACGTTATATTGGGCAACCCGTTTTACGTGAGCGGAGGGCGGAACGTCTACGACTACCTGCACGGCGGCGCGGCGGAGGACTTCGGGGCCTGTTTCCACCTGATCGAGGACCCGATGGAGGCCGCCGACGCGATCGTGGCCATGCTGAACAAACAGCGCGACGTTCTGGGGATCAACAAAAAGGCGGAGCGCAAGCTGTTCGACATGGCGGACAGGAGGGCGGCGCACTGAACTGGAAACTGGAAGCTGGAAACTGGAAACTGGAAAAACCTTGTTGATATGACAGATTAGCGCGCAGGGGACGGCGTCACCGGCGTTCCGGCTTTCCGGCGGTCAGGATAGGGTAATACTCATCCAATTCTAAATTCGTAGTTGATTTGCGAGGATTTTTGACACGAGGCAAGGAAGCGACGACGACGCGTGCTCAAAAGCACGCTAGGAGGA
>WQUN01000050.1 GCA_009782085.1 Bacillota bacterium | reverse complement strand
CCATATTCCTCTCAAGCTCATCTATACCCGTGTTCGAAAACATTTGCCGCATGTGGGTTGTAGGGACGACCGCCCCGGTCGTCCGTATCTGACTTCATTAATGATACAACCGGCAAATACAGCGGACGACCGAGGGCGGTCGTCCCTACGAAACGGCAAATGTCTTCGATTGTCAGTATAATACGAATCTCAGTTTAAAACTTTCCTCTCCAGATACTCCTCCAGCCTCTGATTGACGACCTTGGGGTCCGCCTTCCCCTCCGTTTTCTTCATGATCTGCCCTACGAAATATCCGAACACCTTCCGGTTCCCGTTTTTATATTCCTCCAAAGACTTCCCGTTCGCGGACACAACCTGTTTTATCGCCTCGTCGATCCTGCCCGCGTCGCTGACCATCCCCAGCCCGTTTTCCTCCGCGTAAGCCGCCGGGTCTATGTCCTCCTCTATCAGCTTGGCCAGCAGCTTCCTGCCGACCGCGCGGTTGACCGCGCCGCCGTCCACCAGCTCCATGATCTTCGCGAACCTGGCGCAGTCGACGGAGACGTCGTCCTCCGTTTTGCCGCCGCCCTTGGCCATGCCCAGCAGATCGGCGATGATCCAGTTGACGACCTCCTTCGGCCTGTTAAAATATTTGAGCGCGCCGTCGAATATGTCGGAGAGGCTCTTGCTCCCGGTGATGATCCTGCTGTCGTATTCGGACAGGCCCAGCTCTTTCGTCATGCGGCCGTATTTTTCCTGCGCCGTTTCCGGGAGGCCCGCGCGCACGGCCTCGATCCACTCGTCGCCTATGACTATCGGCATAAGCTCCGGGTTCGGGAAATAGCGGTAATCCGTCGCGTTTTCCTTCTCGCGCATCGCGAAGGTCTCGCCCCGGGCGTCGTCCCATCTGCGCGTCTCCTGGATCAGGGTTTCGCGGCCGGTCTCCAGCGCCTCTATATGGCGCTCGGACTCGTAGGCGATCGCCCTTACGATCGCCTTCAGCGAGTTCATGTTCTTCATCTCGGTGCGGACGCCCAGCGCGTCGGCCCCGGCCTCGCGGACGGAGATGTTGACGTCGCAGCGCATGGAGCCTTCCTGCATCTTACAGTCGGAAACCCCGGCGAAACTGAGCAAAGAGCGGAGCTTTTCGAGATAAGCGACGACCTCGTCGGCGGAGCGGAAATCCGGCTTGCTGACTATCTCGATAAGCGGCACGGAGGTGCGGTTGAAATCCACCAAAGACGCGCCGCTGCGCGCGTCATGCACCAGCTTGCCCGCGTCCTCCTCTATGTGTATCTGTTTCAGATTGATCTTCTTTTTGCCGGCGGCCGTCTCGATCCCGACCCAGCCGTTCCGGCATATGGGGGCGAACCACTGCGTGATTTGATACCCGGCCGGCAGGTCGGGGTAGAAATAGCTCTTCTTGTCGAAGGTCATGACCCGCGTGATTTGGCTGTTCGTGAGGATCGCGGCTGCTATGCCCAGCTCCACCGCCTTTTTGTTCGTCACGGCGGGCATCCCGGGCATTCCGGCGCAGGCGGGGCACACGTTCCCGTTGGCCTCCGCGCCGTACCCCGCCGGACAGCCGCAGAACAGCTTAGATTTCGTGGACAGCTCCACATGGACTTCCAGCCCGATTACGACTTCGTATTTCACGTCCGCGACACCTCCCAGGCAGTCAATAGCGCGCTCTCGTTCTTAACGTCCGCGACGAGCTGAATGCCGCTCCCTCCGTACGGGAAGGACACGCTCGGAAGCCCGGCCAGCGGGGCGAGCGAATAGAGCGCGAGGTTGTCGTACCGGCTTCCGCCTATCGCCGCCGGCAGGGCGATCACGTCGTATTCGCCGAACCGAAGCGAATCCCTGATGAGGCGGCGTATCCGCATCGCCTTGTCGTAGCGGCGGACGTATTCCTCCCGCGAGAGCGTCATCACGCCCATAATCACCGCCAGCTTGGTTTCCGCCCCGAAGCCCTCCGTGCGCGATTTGAGATAGAGCTCGTTCAGGCTGCCGTATTCGGGCGAGCGGTAGCCGAACTTCACCCCGTCGTAGCGGCTCAGGTTGCCGCTTATCTCGGCGCAGGCGAGTATCGTCATGACCTGCCTGTGCGCGCCGAAATACGGGAGCTCCGCGTCCGCCGCCGCGAATTTCGCCGCGAAATCCCTCAGGCTCTCCCGCGAGGCCCCGTCGGCCATGGCAACGACGCCGGCCGGGAGGCCGACCCTTATTTTTTTGTCCAGCCGCTTATACTCGTATTTTTTCTCCGGGAACATGGCCCCGTCATTCGGGTCGTTCCCGGCGATGAGCGAGAGCAGCCGGAAGCCGTCGGCCAAATCGCGGCAGACCGCGCCGATCTGGTCCATCGAGCAGGCCAGCGGGATGAGGCCGAAGCGGGAGACCGTCCCGTAGGTCGGGTGGATGTAGCACACGCCGTTCTCCGCGGCTTGCCGGCGGTTCAGGCCGAACACGTCGTTGCAGAGCGCGGCGGCGGCGGCCCCGTCCGCCACGGCTCTTACTGCGCCGGACGCCGGGACGGGCTCGTCCGGGGCGATACAGACGCCGAATTCGCTCATTCGCGTGGACCCGGCGATTTCGACGCCGTTTTCCAGCAGGCGCGTCACGACGGCGGCGTCGAACGGGGCCGCAAAGTTCGCAAGGATCCCGGAGCCGGCCGCGGCAGGACGGTTTTTCCGCATGATCCCGCTCTCCAGCGCGACGGCGCCGGGGCCGGAGGCCTTATAGTCGGTTATATAATAATCCATACGCCCTCCCTATTCCAAAGTCCAGGGGACCTGAAAATATCCGTCGTACTGCTCCGGCGCGGCTTCCAGGAGCTCCTCGCGCGTGACAACTCTTACAACCTCGTCCTCGCGGAGGACGTTTTGGATATCCAGCACGGTGACGAGCGGCTCCGCGCCGGAAGCGTCTATCCCGTCGAGGGCCGCGAAGCTTTCGATAAGCATGTCCGCGCGGGCGTTCACCCATCGGCGCTCGGTCTCGGGCATGTCGAACTTGGACAGCGCCTCGTAAACACGTAAGTCTTGCACAAGAACCACCCTTCCCGGTCATTACCGGATTTTTATGTGCGCCTCCCTGAGCTGCTGCTCGGTCACCGGCCCCGGCGCTCCCGTCATAAGGTCCTGCGCGTTGCCGTTCATCGGGAACGCTATGACCTCCCGGATGTTCTCCTCCCCTGTCAGAAGCATCAGTATGCGGTCGATCCCCGGGGCCATTCCCGCGTGGGGCGGCGCGCCGTAGTGGAACGCGTTGTACAGGGCCGGGAACTTGCTCTCCATGTCGTCTTTCGCGTACCCCGCTATCTCGAACGCCTTCGCCATTATGTCGGGGCGGTGGTTGCGGACCGCGCCGGACGAAAGCTCGACGCCGTTGCAGACTATGTCGTACTGATAGGCTTTGATCTCCAGCGGTTTCTGCGTCATAAGCGCGCTCATCCCGCCCTGCGGCATGGAAAAGGGGTTGTGCGTGAACTCCACCGCGCCGGTCTCCTCGTTCAGGCCGTACATCGGGAAGTCGGTGACGAAGCAGAACTCGAAGGAATCGTCCCGGACGAGGCCGAGCCGCCTGCCCAGCTCAGCGCGTATCTGCCCGGCCAGCTTGTCCGCGAGCTTCGGCAGGTCGCTGATGAAAAACAAGGTGTCGTTTTCCTTTAGACCCAGTCTTGCGATAAGCTCGCCCCGCTTTTCCTCTGGGAGGAACTTCACTATCGGGCCTTTCAGCTCCATGCCGTCGAACGCCTGGATATACCCGAGGCCCTTCATGCCGATCTCCGCCGCGTAGGCCGTCATTTTCTCGAAGAAGGACTTGGGCGACGAGGCGCTCCCGGGCGCGACTATGCCCCGGACGGGCCTGTTTTTGAACGGGGCAAAATCGACGCCGGCGAAAAAACCGGTCAGATCCTCGATGACAAGCGGATTCCGCAGATCGGGCTTGTCGGTCCCGTATCTGGCCATGCTTTCGGCGTAAGGGATCCGCCTGAACGGCGGCTGGCTGACCTTTTTGTCCGAGAACCCGGTGAACGCCCCGTACATCACCTTTTCGGCGACGGCAAACACGTCCTCCTGCGACGCGAAGGACATCTCGAAGTCCAGCTGGTAGAACTCCCCCGGCGAGCGGTCGGCGCGGGCGTCCTCGTCCCGGAAGCACGGCGCTATCTGAAAATACCTGTCAAAGCCGGAAACCATCAGCAGCTGCTTGAAAATCTGCGGGGCCTGCGGCAGGGCGTAAAACATCCCGTGGTGCTTCCTGCTAGGCACGAGGTAGTCGCGCGCGCCCTCCGGGGAGGAGGAGGACAGGATCGGCGTGTTTATCTCGAGGAAGCCCAGTTCCGCCATACTGTCGCGCAGATAGCGCGTGACCTCCGCGCGGAGGACTATGTTCCGGTGGACGGACGGGTTCCGCAGGTCCAGGAACCGGTATTTAAGGCGCACTTCCTCCCGCGTCTGCCTGGAATCGCCTGTCTCAAACGGCAGCTGACGGACGGATTCGCTCAGGACCTCGACGCTTTCGGCCCTCAGTTCCACTTCGCCGGTGGCGATCTTGGGGTTGACAGTGTCGGCCGCCCTCTCGCGGAGGACGCCGCCGACGGAGACGACGGACTCCCGCCCGAGGCCGCCGAGCAGCGCCTCGTCCGTCACCACGACCTGAGTGGTCCCGTAATGGTCCCTGAGGTCGATAAAGATGACCCCGCCGTGGTCGCGGACCGTGTCCACCCAGCCGGCCAGGCTGACCCGCGCGTTAATGTCGCTTTTTCGCAGCTCCCCGCAGTTGTGCGTTCTGTACATCGCGATTCCTCCATTTATATTTCTAAGTTCCCTCGGAAAGTCGAAAATAAAAACAAAATCCCCCAAAAACAATAGTTTTTGAGGGACGGGATACGGTGCGCTTCCCGCGGTGCCACCCACATTGGCGCGCAAGCGCCCGGCTTTTTATGCGAACCGGTCATGGAAATACGGCGGAAAAGCGTTGCCCAGGCCTGGCCAAGCCATGCCCCGGGCTTGTTCTGGGAACAAGCCCGCTCCCCTACTCTCTCAAACGGCGCTTTCAGCCGCGGCGCCGAATCTCTGTCGAGATTTCCATTGGGACGGGGTTTTTTCCGGTTTACGGTAAATCAGGTTTGCCGTAAATTACGTTTACGATAAATCCTCGCGGATTTTTTCGCGAATCAACGAATGGAACGAGTCAACCAGGATTTGCGGAATGAAAATAGCACAGATATTTCCGCTTGTCAATACGCAAAACATCATACGTCACGTCACGGGTAACGCATGAATAGTCTATTGTATATTATACCGCTTAACCACATAAATCTACAGCGGAAATGCCGAAACAACCCAGCGTCTACAAGGTTTTTTCTAGGCTCCAGGCTCTAGTTTCTGCAGTTATCCAGTATAATGCGTGTTTGCCGCGCCCGATGTCATTGACACCCGGGCCGCAAAAGCATATCATCGGATACAGGTTCTTTGCATTTTCACACAGTGTCGAAGAGGAGCCCCTAATATGGACAATATCCCGGCGTACTGCCAAAGCTGCGGAATGCCTTTTGACGAAGACCACTCCAAGTTCATCGCGAAGGAGGCGGACGGGAGCGACAGCGTTTATTGCGCTTACTGCTACAAAGACGGCGCGTTCCTGGAGCCGGACGCCTCCGCGGAAGACATGATCGGGATGGGCGTGCCTTATCTCGCCCACAAAATAGGCGAAAAGGCCGCGCGCGAGCAGCTTTCCGCGTTTGTGCCGACGCTGGCGCGGTGGAGCGGAAAATCGTGACGCAATACGATTCTTTGTTGACGTTATCGCCGATAGAATCTATAATCTATAGTACGTGCATACGATAATAATAACAAAAGGAGGGGATACCATGGCTTTTTTTGACAAGCTGGCCAACGCGGCCAGAAACGTGGCCGACAGGACAAACGAGATGTTTGAGATCAACGGCCTGAACTCCAAGATCGGGGCGGAGAAAACGAAGATCACCGCGCTAAAAACCCAGCTGGGAGAGGTCTTCTGGGCGAAATACCAGGCCGGGGACATCCTGGACGAGGAAGCAGCGGGCATCTGCGGGCAGATCCAAGCCGGCGAGGACGCGATCCGCTCGCTCGAGGCGGAGATCCAGGCCAAAAAGGACGCCGCGGAGGCAGAGGCGAAGGCAAAGGCTGCCCAACAGGCGCAGCCTGCCCAGCAAACGCAGCCGGACCTGCAGGTTTTGCCTCAGTCAGACGCTTGGACCTGCCCTGCCTGCGGAAGTGTGAACCCAGTGGGCACGAAGTTCTGCAAGGATTGCGGCGGCAAGGCCCCCGCGCCCGCGCCGGCCGCGGCGGTCCCGGTCTGCGAATGCGGCGCCGCCATACCCCAGGGCTCGAAATTTTGCCCGGAATGCGGAAAGCCCGCCCCCGCCCCCGCGCCCGAAACCCCGGCCGTACTTATCTGCGCCTGCGGCGCGGAGAATCCTCCCGGCACGAAGTTCTGCGGCGCCTGCGGGAGCAAACTGCAATAAACCGCGCATTAAAAACCTGTATTCATCCCGGAGGAAAACTATGACTGCCAAGGAAATCTATTTCAAGACGATGAAATTCAACTGGCTCAAACTGGGCCTCGGCGCGGCGACCGTCGCCGCCTCGGCCGTACTTTTCGGGATCTTCGTCGGCATCGGCTCGCTGTTCGGGAGCGGCGGCATGGGCGTCGGCGTGATTATCTGG
>WQUN01000049.1 GCA_009782085.1 Bacillota bacterium | reverse complement strand
CCGAACAAAACATCCCACCCCCAATTTTACATATTGTATCTACGGAAACTCACTGCATGTCATCCTGAGCGAAGCGAAGGATCTTTCACCTCCATGTGTAAAACAAGATTCTTCGCTACGCTCAGAATGACAGCAGGTGTTTCCGTGGTTAATCTACTTATACCGACCGCAGAAAACATATGCCGACGACGAGCCGATACGACGAATGCTTCTGCGGCGTATCGGCGACAGAGGAGGCAAATGTTTTCGCGTGTCGGTATAATTACTGCATTTTCTCCAGCTCCATCATGACCTTCGGTATAAACCTAAGCAGATCCGACGCGTTCACCCCGTAGTGCGACAGCTCCGTCGCGGCGGCCTCGCCGGCCCTGCCGTGGATATAGGCCGCCAGGGCGCAGGCCGTGAACAGGTCCGCCCCCTGGGCCGCCAGGCCCGCGATCATCCCGGCCAGCACGTCGCCGGAGCCGGCCTTGGAGAGGGCGTCGTGCCCGGTGGTGTTGATATGGAAATGCCCGGACGGGCTGGCGATTATCGTCCGGGCGTCCTTAAGCAAGGTTATGACCTCGAACTGCCTGGCGAACTCCCCGGCCACGCTCATGGCGTTGTCCAGAATGTCCGGGACGGCCAGGCCCGTCAGGCGGCTCATCTCGCCGGGGTGCGGGGTTATCGCGCACTGGCCGCCGATTTCCCGAAGGAGGTTTATGTCCTCCGAGACCGCGTTAAGCGCGTCCGCGTCGATCACGAGAGGCGCTTTAGACAGGCGGAGCACGTCCGCGACAAACTCGCTGACCCCCGGCCCGCGGCCTATGCCCGGCCCCAGCACTATTACGCCGGCCTTTTCCAGCTCGCCGGCGGCAATCTCCAGGCTCCTGCGGCAGAACATCCCGCTTTTTTCCGGAACGACGCGCGTGATCGCCTCCACGGCCGCGTTTTGCATGACCGCCGCCGCCTGCGGGACGAGGCAGGCGCACACGAGGCCCGCGCCGGTCCGGTAGGCCGCAGAGGCCGACAAAACCGCCGCCCCGGGCATCTCCGCGGACCCCGCGAACATGACCACCCGCCCGAAGCTGCCCTTGTTCGCGCGGCGGGCGCGTTTGGGCAAAAGGCTCCAGACCTCCGCGCCGGACATAAAGACGTCCGTGTTTATCTCGACCTGTTTAAGTATGCCGTGGGGGATCGAAATGTCGGCCAAGGTGACCTTCCCGGCGCGTTCCGCCCCGGGGCTTAGCATGGCGCCGGCCTTGGGGAAGCCGAGCATCACAGTCTCTCCCGCCCAGACGGCGTTCCCCATGATCTTCCCGTTGTCGGCGTTCACGCCGGAGGGTATGTCGACGGAGATCACGCGCCTGGCGTAGCTGTTGACCATCTCGACAATATAGGCGAAACTGCCCTCCAGGTCCCGGTCGAGGCCGGTGCCGAACAGCGCGTCCACCACAAGGTCGCACGTTTCGAGGGCGTACGGCACGTCCATCGGCGAGTCCGCCGCCGGAACGGGCGTTACGGGTATGCCCAGGCGCCGGACGATCTCCAGGTTCGTCAGCGCGGCGCCTTTGACCGCGCCGAGGTCGCCGACGAAGATGATCCCGGCGTCGACGCCGTGCATGTACAGATGCCTGGCCGCGGCGAAGCCGTCGCCGCCGTTGTTGCCCGGCCCGGCTATGACCGTGACCTTCGGGCGGGATATGCCGGAGAGGGCGCGCATACAGGCCTCCGCGACCCGCGCCGCCGCGTTTTCCATCAGAATTATCGCCGGGATGCCGAACTCGTCGATGGCTATCCGTTCGATCATCCGCATCTGGCCGCTCGTAACCGCCTTCATCGCTCGCCGACCTCCGCAACGGCATAGGCCACGGCGTAGGTTTCGCAATGGGATATGCTCAGGTGGATTTTCGTCACGTTTCCGGCCGCCGCCGTCTCCGCCGCGCGGCCGTGGAGCCTGACGCAGGGCTTTCCGAGGCAGTCGTGGAAGATCTCCACGTCCTTCAGGCCAAACCCGCGAAAGCCGGTCCCCAGGGCCTTTGCCGCGGCCTCCTTCGCCGCGAAGACGCCGGCGGCGGATCGGGCCCCTTTCCCGGAGAGGTAGTCCCGCTCCGCCTGAGTGAGGGCTTTCCCGCAAAAAGCCGCGTCGGAAAAAGCCTTGCCCGCGCGGTTTATCTCGATTATATCGGTGCCTGCGCCGAAGATCATCGGTTGAATGGCTCCTTTAGCGTATACTCAGCCGTCCCCGTCAAACGCCGCGTCCAGCTTCTCTATCAGCTCGCTCCCGACCAGGCCGTGCAGAAGGGTGTACGTCCTGCCGATTTCCTCCTCGTGGGCGAGCTTCTCGTCCGACAGGCTCCTAAGCTCCCCGCGCAGCCTGTCGATGCGCGGGTTGAGCTCCTCCAGCCGCGCGCGCCTTTCGCGCATCTTGACGTAATATTCCGAGACGGTCTCGAACAGCAGTTTCTTGTTCGCTTTCTCCAGAAGCTCCGGGAGCTTTTCCGCCCGTTCGTCCAGCTTTTCCAGCTCCCCGTTTATGCGCCGGACGGCCGCGTTGTCTTTGTCGATCTGCTCTCTGGCCGCCTGGCTGTTCCTGTCGTGGGCGTCGGCGGACATGCCCAGAATCCGCGCCAGGCACTCCCGCTTCCGCTTGACGAGCGCCTCGCGCGTTTCGTTCACCTTGGCGATCTCCTTCAGGCGTTCCTTTACGGCGGCTTGCAGCGCCTTGATCCTCTCGTCGCCGGCGTTTCTGAAAAACGCCAGCCAAACCGGGTCCAGAATGAGTATCGGGACGCGTATGCCGTCCAGCATGGCAAAGTCGATTTTCGCCGGTTTTTTAGCGCGCGGGGGCATCGGATCAGTCCTTGGTCGGGAATTTGCGGCGAATCAGGCGGGGCCGTTGAGTTGAACGGATATATTATCCCCCGACTGTTCCGATTCCATTAAAAAACTGTATCCGTGCTTTATGAATTCACTGCCTCCGTTCATTCTTATAGCTCCAGCCCCGCAGATCCTTCCTGTCCGTATATAGCTTCTCCAGTTTTGTTTTCAGCAGGCCCGGCGTGAAAACCCACTGGCCGGTCACGTACTTTTTGCCGTCCTTCGCGCAATGCGCAAGCTGCCTGTTAAGGTCGTCCTCGTCGGCGGCGAAAAGCTCCAGCTGCTTATAGATCGGCTGATATTTCCGGCTGACCATCTGCCGGATCAGAAAATACAGGATCACGGCTATGAGCGCCGTCATAAGGAGGACGTAACTCATCCCCACCAGACGGTTAAAGACGAACGTGTCGATGGTGTCGAACAGATACGGGAACAGATTTTCCACGGAATCCACGTTTTGCGCCGCCAGATTCGCGCTTACGCCGGACAGCGCGCTCCTGCCGAATGGGACAAAAACGCCCCTAAGCGGGGCGTTCCCCGGCAAACCGGCGCCGAGCGGAACTTTTACGAGGACCGAGAGGCCGCCCAGCCTGCAAACAAAATAATCGTACCGGAGCGGCGTTCCCGCGGCCGTCTTGCCCGTTGCCGGGTCAGCCGGCCCGGACGCGCCGTCCGCCTCGCCGGCGGCGAACGCTTGCTCCGGCTGGATGCCGAACACGCATCCGCCGGATTGATAGTACAGATTCGCCTGGACGATATATTTCGCCTCTTCGTCTATGTCGTAGGGCAGGCCGGCTATGAAAGCGCCGGGGCCGTTGCCCGCCGTGTCCAGAGCCCGCGGCGGGAAGTCGGCCGCCGCCTTTTGCGGGTCGAACGCCGAGGTGACGACTAGGTTCCGCGCGTCGCCCCACGAGGCGTAAACGACCGCCAGGCAGACGGCGCAGGCGATCAGCGCGATTACGGCGTGCGCTATAAGGTTCTTTCTGGCGAACCGCCGGACTGTGACCACAAACGTCCCCCCAGGCGCGTCAAATGCGTATACTAAATCTCAATGCCCCATTCCCTGAGAGCCAGATACACCTTCACCAGCGGCAGGCCCATGACCGTGTAGAAATCCCCCTCGATCCCCTCGATCAGAAACGCGCCTTTGCCCTGTATGGCGTAGGCCCCGGCTTTGTCGAACGGCTCGCCGGTCCCGATATACGCGGCGATTTCCGCTTCCGTAAGCGCGCGCATGTATACCTCCGTGGTGTCGACCAGGCTTTTCATCTCGTACCCGTCCGGGTTTTTGTTTATCATCGCCAGGCCCGTGTAGACGGAGTGCTTTTTGCCGCCCAGCCGCCTGAGCATCTCCGCCGCGCCGTCCGCGCCGGCCGGCTTTCCCATGACGGCCCCGCCGAGCGCCACGACGGTGTCCGCGGCGATTATGACCTCGGAGTCCCCGGCTGCCTTAAGCGCCTCCAGGGCCTTCCGCTCGGAGAGTATCTTGACCAGGTCGTAGGGCGAGATCAGGTCCTCCCCGTCCGCGTGTTCGTCGACGTCCGGAACGCGGAGCTCGAAATCTATGCCGGCCTGCCGCAGAAGCGCCTGCCTGCGCGGCGAGGCCGAGGCGAGCACGATTTTTTTCATGCCGGCGGCGCCCTCATCTCTTTATGATCGAATGGATTATCGCGGCGATTACCATGCCTATGACGCCGCCGACGTTGAATTTCAGCGTGAAACCGAAGGAAAAGCCGATTATGCCGATGTCCAGGGAAAACGGGGGATCCAGCCCCAGGGTTCGGCCGTAATCCAGCCATTGGAAGCTCTCCAGGCGGCCGAGATAATAGCCCAGAAAGCCGCCCGCCACTATCCCGGCGAGCAGAAACAGGACAAACGACAGCCAGCTCTTGCCGTTTCTCGATCTCATGCCGATCCCCCCCCGGGAACTTTTAGTCTATTGCGCTATTTCATACGGGTTCTGAGTCGCGAGAAGCCATATCCCGTCGCCGTTCTTGGAAAAACGGAAAATTTTCTTTATCAGCGGCCCGAGGGTCGCGCTTTCTCCCTGGCTCGCGTCGGTTTCGGCGGGGGAGTCAAAGAGGATATGGCCCAGGTTATTGCCGTCATCTATGAACCGGCCGTCGTTTAAGTATGGGAACATCAGGTCGGCGAGGCTCCTGCGCGTTCTTATGTCCGCGTTGTTCATGTCCGCGACAAAGGCCCGGTGGTATTCGTCCTTGGTTTGGAAGACGCCGTTCGGGTCGTAGAGATTGTATTCGGCCTCCCATTTGCCCTCTATGCCGCATTCTATATACACCTGGGCGACGTCGACCGGGTTCGCGTCCTTGAATATACCGATGTCCAAATTTTTCGTGTACTCGTCAAACAGCGCCTGCTGGGCGTCGGTGAGCTTGAACGCGGTGCCGCCGGCGTTGAGCTTTTTCCAGACGTCATTCTGCACTTCGCCGGTCGGCCAGGGCGGGTCGGTCAGTTCGGCGGTTGGGGACGGCGGCGCGGCGGTCGGCGCCGGGTTTACGGCGTTCGAGGCCGAATTCGCGGCCGACGGCCCCGGATTGTTCCCGCACGAAGCGGAAAACAGCGCCAGCGCCGCGCAAATAATAATGGGCGCGCTGACTTTGAGCATCCGAGCGATTATTTTTCTCACGACAATCAAGACCTCCCGTGGGGGCCCGCGAACGGACCCGCCAGAATAATAACATTATTCCCTGCGAGCGTCAAATAAAATACCGGTATGGGATCCGCTCCCATACCGGCACATTATAAAACAGAAAGGCCGCGTGTTTGTGAAATTTTTGTGAATTGTAAATTACATCTGTCACGCCAGATTGTATTTCTTCTTGAACTTCTCGACGCGCCCGCCGGACTCCACGAGCATCTTCTGGCTGCCGGTGTAAAAAGGGTGGCACTTGGAGCAGACCTCCACGTGGATCTCCTTTTTCGTGGAGCCCGCGACGAACTCGTTCCCGCAGTTGCAGCGCACGGTGGCCTGGTAATATTGCGGATGGATCTTAGCTTTCATTTCCGTCACCTCGATTCGCTTCGACATTATGGCTGGCCAAAGTATATCAGATTCATTTTTACAATTCAACAAAAAAATTTATTTGACATATCATGTCGTATCCGGTATAATTCTTTTGGGTCACAATTTCATACAGACAACACTGTGATAAGGAGTAGTAAGCTCCCGAGCGATTCCAGAGAGCCGTTGGCCGGTGTGAAACGGCAGAGCGAAGGAGCCGAACTCGCCTTTGAGTCGCGGGCTGAAAAGTTTTCATTCAGTAGGCCCCGCCGGAGAGTCCGCCGTTATCCGGGACAGGATATATATGTATCCGTATGCCTATGTATCCGTTTAAGCGTGCCCCTATGGGGCAAATTAGAGTGGTACCGCGAGCCCTTCGTCTCTTAAAACTGAGACGAAGGGCTTTTTTGGTTCTGCAACGGCCGCCCGGAGACAGGCGGGCGGTTGGTAATCGTCATCACGCGGGCGATTGATAATCGCCCCTACAAACAAGGAGGAATCGCCATGAACTACCGGAAGTATCACCCGTACCCGGACTTTAGCTTCCCGGAGCGCGCCTGGCCGTCAAAAAAGCTGACGCGCGCGCCGATCTGGTGCAGCGTGGACCTGCGCGACGGCAACCAGTCCCTCGAGACGCCCATGACCTTGGAGCAGAAGATAGATTTCTTCCGCTTTCTCGTTGAAACGGGCTTCAGGGAGATCGAGATAGGCTTCCCGGCGGCCAGCGAGACGGAGTACAACTTCGCCAGGACGCTGATCGAAAACGGCCTGATCCCCGACGGGGTCTGCGTCCAGGTGCTGACCCAGGCGCGCGACCACATCATGGAGCGCACCTTCGAGGCCCTCGAGGGCGTGAAATCCGCGATCGTGCACCTGTACAACTCCACGTCGGAGCTCCAGCGCCGGGTGGTCTTCCGCAAGAGCAAGGATGAGATCAGGGAACTGGCCGTCCACGGCGCGGAGCGGGTCATGGAACTGGCCGGGCGGTTCGGCCCCGAGCGTTTCCGTTTCGAATACTCCCCGGAGAGCTTCACCGGCACCGAGCCGGACTACGCCCTGGAGGTCTGCAACGCCGTTCTGGACGTCTGGAAGCCCGCGCCCGGCCGCAAGGCGATAATCAACCTGCCGTCCACCGTCGAGATGAGCACGCCGAACGTTTACGCGGACATCATCGAATATATGTGCAACGGCCTTAAATACCGGGATTCCGTCCTCGTCAGCATCCACGCGCACAACGACCGCGGCACCGCCGTGGCGGCGAGCGAACTCGCCCTCCTGGCGGGGGCCGACCGCATCGAGGGCACGCTTTTCGGAAACGGCGAGCGCACCGGTAACGCGGACATTTTGACCGTCGCGATGAACCTCTGCTCCCAGGGCGTCGACCCGGAGCTGGATTTCTCCGACATGAACAAGGTCGTGGACATATACGAAAAAGAGACGCAGATGACCGTGCCCCCGCGCCACCCCTACGCCGGGAAGCTGGTGTTCACGGCGTTTTCCGGCTCGCACCAGGACGCGATAAACAAGGGCCTGGCCTGCCGGGGCGCGAACGCGGATTTCTGGGAGGTCCCGTACCTTCCGATCGACCCGGCGGACGTCGGGCGCAGCTACGAGGCCATTATCCGCATAAACAGCCAGTCCGGGAAGGGCGGCGTGTCCTATATCCTGGAGAGCGGGTACGGCATCGTACTGCCGAAGGCCATGCGGCAGGACTTCGGGGACTATGTGACGAAGGTCTCGGACGAGCGGTCCAAGGAGCTCGGCCGCGAGGAGATATACAGGCTGTTCATGGACAGGTACGTCAACATCGAGACGCCCGTGCGCCTTGTGCGCTACGACGAGAAGTCGAACGGCATGACGCGCGTTGACGCGGTGGTCGAGGTGAACGGGCTGGAGCAGACGATCTACGGCGAGGGCAACGGCATAATCGACGCCTTCGCGACGGCGCTGAAAAAGGACTTCGGCCTGGAGTTCGAGATCACCAGCTACAGCGAGCACTCTCTGGACTACGGCTCCCAGTCCCGCGCGATAACCTATATCCATGTCACCGATAAGGACGGGAAGGCCTGCTTCGGCTCCGGGATCAGCTCCAGCATAAGCAAATCCTCGCTTCGGGCGCTTATCAGCGCGGCGAACAGGATGACGGGGGAAAATGACACGACAAACGCATGAAAGTATTTCTGCATAAAATTAGAGTTCCTTTTATTGTAGGGCGCGCCGACCCCGGCGCGCCGTTCCACACAATTGGCACTATTTGCAATGAATATTGTTGCAAGCTCGGCGCGCCGGGGTCGGCGCGCCCTACATTCGTTGTGCAATTTGTATGTTCATTCGTTTGTCGTGGGAAAAATGACAAAAAGACTAGCGCAAATCGCTTGAATGATATATAATCACCTTCAAAACTTTCGCGGGAGGTGTCGGATGAAGGCGCGCGACCTGTACGAACGGCTTGAGACGGACTTTGTCAGGCCCGGGATAACCGACGAGCGGATGAATCAATAATACGATTGGGAGGTACTGAACCGATGAAGCACGTGCTTTCAATCCTGGTGGACAACCAGCCCGGCGTCCTTCGCCGGGTGACGGGGCTGTTCAGCCGCCGGGGGTACAACATCGACAGCCTGAGCGTCGGCGAGACGGAAAACCCGCTCTATTCCAGGATCACCGTCGCCGTGACAGGCGACGACCTGATAATCGACCAGATATCGAAGCAGGTCGGAAAGCTGGTGGACACGGTGGAGGTGGTCGCCCTGCCGCCGGAGACGTCTATATACCGCGAGATCGCCCTTATAAAGGTCACGGCCACGTCCGCGACCCGCGCCGACCTGGCCGGGATCGTCGGCATCTTCCGCGGCAGCATCATCGACGTGGCCCCAAGCTCCGTCACGGTGGAGATAACCGGCGGCAAGTCCAAGATAGACGCGTTCATAGATCTGATGCGGCCCTACGGGATCGTGGAGGTGGCCAGGACGGGGCTGACGGCGCTGCCAAGAGGGGCGAATGAAAGTGAAAAATAATGATAAACCATAAACCAAGGGAGGATTTACAAATGGCAAAGCTCTATTATCAGCAGGACTGCGACCTCAGCCGCCTCAACGGCAAGACCGTGGCCGTCATCGGCTACGGCAGCCAGGGCCACGCCCACGCGCTTAACCTGCACGAATCGGGAGTGGACGTGATCGTCGGCCTCTACGAGGGCAGTAAGTCCTGGAAGGTCGCCGGGGACGCCGGCCTAAAGGTCGCCACGGCCTTTGACGCGGCCAAGGCCGCCGATGTCATCATGATCCTCGTCAACGACGAGAAGCAGCCGAAAATCTACAGGGAGAGCGTCGAGCCGAACCTGAAACCCGGCAAATACCTGGCCTTCGCCCACGGCTTCAACATCCACTTCGGCCAGGTCGCTCCGCCGGAGGACGTGAACGTGTTCATGATCGCGCCCAAGGGCCCCGGCCACACCGTCAGGAGCCAGTTCCAGGAGGGGCGCGGGGTCCCGTGCCTTATCGCCGTCCACAGGGACGTGACCGGCGACACCCGCGACGTGGCCTTGGCTTACGCGCTCGGCATCGGCGGGGCGCGGGCCGGCGTTCTGGAGACTACCTTTAAGGAAGAGACGGAGACGGACCTCTTCGGCGAGCAGGCCGTGCTCTGCGGCGGAGTGACCGCGCTTATGAAGGCCGGGTTCGAGACGCTCGTGGAGGCCGGGTATCAGCCGGAAAGCGCCTATTTCGAGTGCATCCACGAGATGAAGCTGATCATCGACCTCGTGAACCAGGGCGGCCTGGGCTATATGCGCTATTCCATCAGCGACACCGCCGAATACGGGGATTACGAGACAGGCAAGCGCATAATCACCGCCGAAACCAAGAAAGAGATGAAGAAAGTTCTGAGCGAGATACAGGACGGCACCTTCGCCAAGAGCTGGATCCTCGAGAACCAGTCCAACAGGGCGCACTTCAACGCCTCGCGGCGCATGGAGGCCGAGCACCAGGTGGAGAAGGTCGGGAAAGAGCTAAGGCAGATGATGAGCTGGGCGAAAAAATGACGAAAACGCCCGGAAGAGTATCTGTATTGGAAACGACGCTCCGCGACGGGGCGCAGGCGGAGGGCATATCCTTCTCCCTGACGGACAGGCTGAAGATCGTGGAGGCCCTGGACGACCTCGGAGTGAGCTATATCGAGGCCGGTTTCCCCGCCTCGAACCCGAAGGAGCTGGAGTTCTTCGCCAAGGCGGGCGGGCTGGCGCTTAAAAACGCCAGGCTCGCCGCCTTCGGGAGCACGCGCAAAAAAGGCGCGGCCGTGGCGGACGACAAAAACGCGGCCGCTTTGCTGGCGGCCAACACCCCCGTGGTCTGCATCGTCGGCAAGAGCTGGGATTACCACGTGACGGACGTGCTTAAAACGACCCTCGGCGAAAACCTCAAGATGATCTCCGAGACGGTGGCCTTCCTGAAGGAGCGCGGCAAAGAGGTCATATTCGACGCGGAGCACTTTTTCCAGGGCTACGCGGCCAACCCGGCCTACGCCTTGGACACCATCCGCGCGGCGGCGGACGCGGGCGCGGACTGCGTCTGCCTCTGCGACACCAACGGCGGGACCTTTCCGGACGAGATATACGAGGCTACGAAGAAGGCCGTCGAAACGGCCGGCGTCCGCATCGGCATCCACTGCCACAACGACGCGGGCATGGCCGTGGCCAACTCCGTCATAGCTGTCATGGCCGGCGCGGAGCAGGTGCAGGGCGCGCTGACGGGCTTCGGGGAGCGCTGCGGGAACGCCGCGCTTTCGTCCATAATCCCGAACCTCCAGCTAAAGCGCGGGATCGCGTGCATACCGCCGGAGCAGCTTAAGAACCTGACGGTCACGGCGCGGCTGATAAACGAGATCGCCAACGTCGCCATGCCGGAGCGGGAGCCGTATGTCGGCAGAAGCGCCTTCGCCCACAAGGGCGGGCTGCACATCGACGCGATGGCCAAGGCCCCCGGCAGCTACGAGCACGTCGACCCCGCGGCCGTCGGCAACGAGCGCAAATTCCTGACCAGCGAGGTCGCCGGCAGGAGCCTGATCATCTCTCGCATACAAAAGATCGACAAGAACATCACCAGGGACTCGCCGGAGACGGAGGCCGTCACGGCGAGGCTGAAGGAGCTGGAGAGCAAGGGCTACCAGTTCGAGGCGGCCGAGGCCTCCGTGGAGCTCATCATCCGCAAGCAGCTCGGCAAATACAAGCCGTTTTTCCAGCTGGTCAAATTCAAAATAATCGGCGAACAGCCCTATTCCGACGATCAGAGCGCCTCCGCCGTGATAAAGGTCATCGTGGACGGCAGGACGGAGGTCACCGCGGCCGAGGGGAACGGCCCGGTGAACGCCCTGGACAAGGCGCTCCGCAAGGCCCTGGAGGTCTTCTATCCCCAGCTTCGGGAAGTGTACCTGACGGATTACAAGGTCCGCGTGCTGGACGGCGGCGCGGCCACGGCTTCCACGGTGCGCGTGCTGATAGAGTCCACCGACGGGGAGGACAGCTGGTCCACCGTCGGCGTGTCCAACGACATCCTCGAGGCGAGCTGGAACGCGCTGGTGGACAGCATCGAGTATAAGCTGATAAAGGATATCGAGATGAGGTTCAGGGCGTATATGTGATACTATAGGGGTTGATGGAATGTACAATAAGCAAAAACCTTCGCGGTTTAGGCTCGACCCTGGAATTGCGGGCATCATCAAGTCAGTTGTGATCGGTGCGTGGGTGATAGCGGCAATCTGCCTCCTCTCGATAGGGATTGGCAAGGCTGCGAACTTGGTTATTAACGGGCTGGTATCCTACAAAACTATTGCCAGCGGGGGGATAACGGCGACCGGTTCGGCCTCGCGTGACTTTCTCTCGGATCAGGTTACTTGGAACGGCAGTTTTTCTTGCGAAGCGGCGACCACTCAGGAGGCGTATGGCCTTCTGAAAGAGAATGCCGGCATCGTTCGCAAATATCTGCTTGATAACGGTGTTCACGAAAACGAGATAACATTCCTGGCGGTGAATATCGAGCAGAAAATCCGGAACGAATACGCGGACAATGGGGCTATCATCGGTTCTTATCCGGACGGCTATAAGTTGACGCAGAGCGTCTTCATCTCGTCCGGCGACGTGGACAAAATAGAGAACATTTCCCGTAGCGTGACCGAACTGATTGACTCCGGCGTCAATCTCGTGTCTGATGCGCCCAATTTTTACTACACAAAGCTTGATCAGCTAAAGCTGGATATGATACGGCAAGCCACGGCGAACGCTAAGGAGCGCATCGACATAATCGCGGAGAGTTCCGGTTCACGAGCAGGGAAGCTGCTAAACGCGAGCTTGGGTGTCTTTCAGATAACAGCCCTCAACTCCGCTTCGGAGGAATTCAGTTCATACGGGACGCTCAACACGTGGTCAAAATGGAAGACCGCGTCGGTCACGGTGAAACTGTATTATGCGGTCGAATGAAGGTTAATCCGATGGAATCAGGCGGTTTCGACGGTTTCCCGCGGGAATTCCAGGACTTTCTCCTGTCGCTGCGCCATATCAACACGACGGAGCGGCTGGAGGAGAACAAAATCAGGTACAAGGCCCTGATAACCGAGCCCCTGACGCGCCTTTTTTACGGTCTCGCCCCCGTGGCGGCCTCTGTCGACGCGGCTTTGGAGACGAAGCCGTCGAAATGCCTGTCGTCCATGTACAGCGACATGAGGTTCTCCAGGGGCGCGCCGCTAAAAGAGTATATGTACGTCAGGTTCCGGGAGCCGTCCCGGGAAAAGGACATCCCCGGCCTGTACTTTGACATGGGCTGCGAATATTATTCGTATGGGATCAGGATATATAACCAGACGGGCCCGGGCATGGAGCGCATACGAAAAGCCGCCCTCGCAGGCGGCGCCGCCTTCGCGCGGGAGCTGGAGCGGGCCGGCGGGCTCGGTATGGCGGTTTTCGGAGCCAAATACGCGAAAGACCGTTTCGCGGGCGTGGAAAACCTGATACTTAGGGATTTTCTCAATATGAGGAGCTTCCGCGTCGGAAAGGACTGCCCCGTATCCGACGGCGTATTCCGGCCCGAGCTTCTGGAGGAGATCGCGGAGGGGTTTCGCGGGGCAAAGGGGCTGTTTGGATTGATAAAAGACGCGCTGCGCGGAGGCGGTCCGGATGTATAAAGTCTCGGAAATACGGGCGGTTGTCAAAAACTCCGCGGCTGCGCTGCCTATATCGCGCGTGGTGTTGGTGGGATCTTATGCCAAAAACACGGCAACGGAACAAAGCGATATAGATTTGGTCGTTGACGGCGCGGATTTGTCCGAAGCATACTGGGATTTCCTTTTTTCTCTGGAGGATAAACTATCCGTGGATGTTGATTTGTTGACGATGAAAGGACTGCAAAACTCATGCCTTAGGGATTCTATATTGGACGGGGGCGTGGTTTTGTATGAAACGTGATATCCTCGATGTGGTTAAAAAGCATATGCAGTTATATTCAAGGATATTGCCGGCCTAAGGGATGCTCTCGGCCGCACAGGAGGTATAGAGCAATGCCAATGACAATGACGCAAAAAATCCTGGCCCGCCGCGCCGGCCTGCCGGAAGTGACGCCCGGCCAGCTGATCGAGGCCGATCTCGACCTCGTTTTGGGCAACGACATCACGGCGCCGGTGGCGATCAGGGAATTCGGGAAAACCGGGGCGAAGGCCGTGTTCGACAAGTCGAAAGTCGTCGTGGTCCCGGACCACTTCACGCCGAACAAGGACATCAAGTCCGCGGAGCACTGCAAGATGATGCGGGAATTCGCGCGGGAGAAGGAGCTCGTAAACTACTTCGAGGTCGGCGAGATGGGCATCGAGCACTGCCTGCTGCCGGAAAAGGGCCTCGTCGCGCCGGGCGACCTGATAATCGGCGCGGACTCGCACACCTGCACCTACGGCGCGCTGGGCGCCTTCGCCACGGGCGTCGGTTCGACCGACATGGCCTGCGGCATGGCCACGGGCAAGGCGTGGTTCAAGGTCCCCTCCGCCGTAAAGTTCGTCCTGATCGGCAAGCCCCGCAAATGGATCGGCGGCAAGGACCTGATCCTGCATATAATCGGCATGATCGGCGTGGACGGCGCGCTCTATAAATCCATAGAATTCGCGGGGGACGGCGTCGCGAACCTTTCGATGGACGACCGCTTCACCGTCTGCAACATGGCCATCGAGGCCGGCGCGAAAAACGGGATATTCCCGGCGGACGCCCTGACGATGGAGTATTTCGTCGCGCATTCGTCCAAGCCCTACGCGGTTTTCGAGGCCGACGCGGACGCATTGTATGACGAGACGTACACGGTCGACCTGGCGGCGCTCAGGCCCGTCGTGGCCTTCCCGCATCTGCCGGAGAACACGCGGACGATCGGCGAGGCCGGCGAGGTGGCGATCGACCAGGTCGTCATCGGCTCCTGCACCAACGGCCGCATGGGCGACCTGCGCGTTGCCGCCGAAATATTGCGCGGCAAAAAGGTCGCCAGGGGTATGCGCGTGATAATCTTCCCGGGGACGCAGCAGATATATCTCGACGCCCTGAAAGAGGGGCTTATCGAGGACTTCGTAAGGGCCGGGGCCGTCGTGTCCACGCCGACCTGCGGGCCGTGCCTGGGCGGGCACATGGGCGTCCTGGCCAAAGGCGAGCGGGCCCTCTCGACGACTAACAGGAACTTCGTCGGCAGGATGGGGCACCCGGAGTCGGAGGTGTACCTGTGCGGCCCGGCCGTGGCCGCCGCCAGCGCGCTGACCGGGAAGATCACCGATCCGGAGATATGCAGTCTGTAGGGAACGAATCATGATTGCAGTCACAATAAACGGCATTACCATGAGCTTTCGCACTTTGCCCTCGCTGTTCTCCCCCGGCGGCCCGGACGCGGGGACCCTGGCCATGCTGTCTTTGGCGGAATTCCGCCCCGGCGGCAAGGTGCTCGACCTGGGCTGCGGCTGGGGGATCGCCGGGATATACGCCGCGAAGCTCGTCGGCGCGGAATATGTGACCATGTCCGACATTGACGGGGAAGCGGTAAAAATCGCGCGTGAAAACGCCCGGATAAACGGCGTCCCCGGCGTGAGCGTCGTTCAGAGCGACGGATTCGGGGACATCGGCGGCGCGGGCTACGCGCTCATCCTGTCGAATCCGCCGTATCACGCGGATTTCGCGGTCGCCAAGGGGTTTATCGAGAAGGGCTTCAACCGGCTGGCTATCGGCGGGAAAATGCTGATGGTCACGAAGCGCCGGGAGTGGTATAAGAATAAGTTTATCGCGGTGTTCGGAGGGGTCAGGATAGAGGAGAGAGGCGGGTATTTCGTGTTTGAGGGGGAGAAGCGGGGTGCGGATTACGCAAAAACCAAAAGACGGCCTTTTCCTCCATCAGGGTTTGCAGCACCTCGTCCAGCAGGCTCATAGGAAGCCCGCGCTTTATGGCTAGTTTGCGGTCTTTTTTGTACTGATTGGTCGGACGCAGGTTCAGCATTCATACACCTGCTCCCCGTCATCCTCCGCGTCCAGGTCT
>WQUN01000048.1 GCA_009782085.1 Bacillota bacterium | reverse complement strand
CGGGCATAACGAAGGAGGCAGTCGAATCCATGAGCGACTCGATAGACAGCGAGAACATGAGCGGCCCGATAAACAGCGGGAGCATGAGCGGCCCGACAGACAGCGAGAATATGAGCGGCCCGATAAACAGCGGGAGCATGAGCGGCCCGACAGACAGCGAGAGCATGAGCGGCCCGACAGACAGCGAGATCATGAACGGCCCGGTCGGCAGCGGGAACATGAGCGGCTCTGTCAACAACGAAAACGGCGCCCTTATCAGCAAAACGGATAACCAGCCGGCGGCCCCGGCAGCCGGTCTGCCCAAAAGCCAATCCTTTGAGGAGATGCTGGACGACGCTCTTGTCACTTTACATACAGGCGACATAGTGAAGGGCACCGTTATCCAGGTCACGCCGTCGGAGGTTTCGGTCAATCTCGGGTTCAAGTCCGACGGCATCATCACGAAATCGGAGGTTTCGGACGACCCCTCCGCGGACATCTCCAAGATAGTAAAGCCGGGGGACGTGGTGGACGTCTACGTCATACGCGTGAACGACGGCGAGGGCAACGTGCTCCTCTCCAAAAAGAAGATCGACGCCCAGAAGAGCATGATGGACATAGAGGCGGCGTTCGAGAACAAAACGACCGTCCGGGGCAGGATCACCGAGATCGTCAAGGGCGGGGCGTTGGCGGACCTGAACGGCGTCCGGGCGTTCGTCCCCTCGAGGCAGGTGTCGGACAGGTATGTCGAGGATCTGGCGGCTCTCAAGGGTAAGACGTTCGATTTTAACATACTGGAGCTGGACAAGGCCAAGAGGCGTATCGTGGCTGGGCGCAGGGATCTGGCCGCGGCTGAGAGGGAGCGCGCCCAGGCGGAGCTCTTCGCGCGTATCGAGCCCGGGCAGAAGGTCGAGGGCGTGGTCAGCAGGGTTACGGCGTTCGGCGCTTTCGTGGACCTGGGCGGCGTGGACGGCCTGATCCACATCTCCGAGCTGGCCTGGTCGAGGGTCAAAAAGGTCACGGACGTCGTGAACGAGGGCGACAGGGTCACGGCCTACGTGAATTCCGTAGATCCGGAAAAGGGCAAGGTTTCGCTGTCTCTGCGGCATCTTTCCCAGGACCCCTGGACGACCGCGGCGCTGAAATATCCCGTCGGGGCGATAGTCGAGGGCAAGGTCGTGCGGCTGGTGCCGTTCGGGGCGTTCGTGGAACTGGAGGACGGGGTCGACGGGCTGATCCACATCTCGCAGATCGCCCAGAGGCACGTGGTCAAGCCGGAAGACGAGCTTAGCGTCGGCGAGACCGTCAAAGTCAAGGTGACGGAGGTCAACCTGGAGGCCAAGAAGATAAGCCTCTCCAAGAAAGAGGCCGACGGCCTTGCGGAGCGCGACGAGGACGGCGAATACGCCGGGGAGGAGCCGGAGCGCGGGATAGAGGTCAGGATCGCCAGTGGGCCGGAGGACGCGGAGATCATCGCGGAGCTGGCCAAAAAGATATGGACGGAGTGGTACACGCCGATTATCGGCGCGGCCCAGGTGGAATATATGCTGGACAAGTTCCAGACCGCCGAGGCCGTCGAGAGGCAGATAAACGAGGAAGGCTGCCGCTACTACATCGCGGACGCGGAGCGGCCGGCTGGCTATTGCGCGGTCAGGTTCGACCCGGAGACGCGGGAGGCCTTTTTAAGCAAGATTTACGTAGAGGCCGGCTTCAGGCGCCAGGGCGTCGCCGGGGCGATGATAGACGCCTTCACGGCGGACTACGAGCCGGTAAGGACGATCACGCTAACGGTCAACAGGCGCAATTACGAGTCCATCGTCGCCTACGAGAAGATGGGCTTCAAAATAGCCGGGACGGTCGTCACGGACATCGGCGGCGGCTTTGTTATGGACGATTACAGGATGGTTATGGAACTGGAGTAAGGTATAGTCAATTTAGGGGGGAATCATACAAATGAAAAAGACAGCGCCGTTTATTTTGGCGATACTGTTCACGCTGGTCTTCATCGCGTGGGCGATTATCCGCATCACGGCGTATTATCAGTTCAGCGTCGGCTGTGGGCAGTATCTGCGGCGCGCGGCGACGGCAAACTCCATTAGCCTCGCCGCGTCGAACCTGGACTCCGCGATCCAATATCTGGAAGACCGCAACCTTACCAGCGGGCAGGTGTCCATTTTTCTGAAACAGCCGCAAAACGACATTACGTACTGGTACTCGAACCTGAAATCCGCGCAGACGGGGCTTCAAAACATGAAATCCGACGCCACGCAGCTTGAGGTGTCAAACGAGCTCATGAAAATCAAGGAATCGCTGATCTCCACGACCAGCGACGGGGAGGCGCTGATACTTCCCGAGGGCATCGAGATATATCCGCATAACGGCCTTTTGTTTTGGATGAGCCTCATCGGCGGGGTTCTGGCGGCGGCGCTGTGGATATGGGCGGCGGGCGCAAGCATGAGGGAGAGGCTGGCCGGCCGGCCGGCGCGCGGGAGAGTGCGGTGAAGGGGCTTTATAATTATGTAATAAGAGCGGGACGCCCGTAGGCGTCCCGCTTTAACGTTATAATTGTCTATATATTGACCATCAAGCCAGCCAAAATGGTTGTCATCCTGAGGGCGCTCTTTGCCCGAAGGATCTTCACCGGAGCCGCGCCAACAGGGTCAGGGGAAGATTCTTCGCTCCGCTCAGAATGACAGAACGCACGTCAGTCTAATTTATGGAGAAATGCACAAACCGTATGTAGGGCAGGGGCTCTGCTCCTGCCGCTTTTGATCTGTTTCTGACGATACTAACTGTAATTTTTGGTTTACGGCGGGAGCAGAGCCCCCGCCCTACAATTTATTTTTGGTTTACGGCGGGAGCAGAGCCCCCGCCCTACAATTATTCACCGCTGCAATTCACGGAATTTAGACTGACCTGTGACAGAACAAATTATTTCCCGACAGAACGACTTTACTTCTTAAAATTTACAAACATCCCCGTCAGGCTGTCCACGCTTCCCGGCTGCACCAGGTAGTCCACGCGGTCGGTTATGCTGCCGGTGCCGCCGTAGACGCGGAAGACGGTCGGGAACTTGAAGTCCCTCGCCCCCAGCGCCGACTTGCCCCACCAGTCGGTGTTTTTGTCTATCCCGGCGAAGTCGGTGACGTAGACGTCCGCGTCGGCGTAGGCGGCGGCGAGCATGATTATGCCCGTGTAGGCGTTGGCCTCGTTGTCGCCGGAGTTGTAGCACACGTAGATGAATTTGTTCCCGGCGTTGTACATGTTGACGGCCTGCTGGAGGCCGATCTGCTTCCAGTGGGCGGTCAGGTCCACGCCCGTGGGC
The DNA here is from genome assembly GCA_009782085.1 of Bacillota bacterium. Classification (GTDB taxonomy): domain Bacteria; phylum Bacillota; class Clostridia; order Lachnospirales; family WQUN01; genus WQUN01. The sequence continues at coordinate 27,094 of WQUN01000048.1, read as the reverse complement.
GCGGGCGTCGCGCCCGGGAGCGGGGACGCCCCGATCTCTTTCCAGTACGCGTCCGTGGCGCTGTCGATGATATACTGGCTAAGCGGCCGCGGCACGTAGGTGACGTTCTGCATGTCCACAAAGAACAGCGACGGGACGTTGGCGACGTAGTTGCTTAAATAGCTCCAGATGAAGCTGAGCTTGTTCCCGCTGTTGTCCCAATATGGGCTGTCGCGGTCGACGCCGTAGACCTTCAGGCCGTAATAGCGCGCCGAGTTTTTGACCCACTCCACCGCCTGGATGCTGGACGCGTCCTGGCCGGAGTAGTAGTAGAGGATGAACTGCCCGTTGTTGTCGTACATCTTCTGCGCCGTGATGGCGGAGATCTCCTCGAAACTGTCGCCGGTCACGAACGGCCCGGAATCCGCCGGAGCAGGGGAGGCGGCTGGCGGGGGCGCGGTCGGCGGCGGCGTAGCGGTCAGCGCAGGGGAGGTTATGATCACCGTGTACGTCTCGGCTATCCAGTTCACCGTGCCTCCCAAAGCGGTCTGAAAAACGGCGCTGGCCGGGATCATCGTCCTTCCGCCGATGATGGTCGGCGGCGAGTCCATCGTGACCGTCTCTTTGGTGTCGATCTTCCTGTCCCCCGTGTCGTTCACGTGATATGTTCCGTACGCCAGAACGGGGTTATTGACGTACATGACGGCGTATCTGCCGTTCATAGGCAGCACTATCTGGACCTTCTGCTCGTCCGGGAACCATTGCACGTCGGCGTTGGGGTCCATCTTCTCCGCCACGCCGCGCACCGGGACGAGCGTCCTGTTGTTGACTATCTGCGCGGGCACGTCGAAAACGACGGGCGTCCCGTCCAATACGACGTTCACAAGCGGGTTGGGCGCGGCCGAAACCGCGGCCCCGGGGCGCGCCAGCACGACGCCCGCACACAGCAGGACGGCCGCGAGCGCAAAACATATTGTCTTTTTCAAAAAAATTACCTCCAGCTGTTCGTGCTTATTCCCTGCATGTACTGTAATGTATTATATATGAGGATATTTTTGAGCGCAAGTTGATAAATTAGTCGTTCGGTGCTATAATGCCCTGAAATCGGGCTTCTATATACGAAGCGGGGCAGTGTAACGAAAATTTAATGTGATTCGCCCTAAAAGCGACTGTCCACTGTCATTCTGAGCGAAGCCGAAGAATCTTAGCTTCTGGTTTCCAGAAAGGGGCCGCCATGTTCCGCACGATCTTCAGCAAGCAGCTCGCTTTGTTTCTCGGCGTTTTTCTGATCAGCTTCGCGTCTTTGGGCGTGGTCATGTCGCTGATGATCAACAGGTACTATACCAACCAAAAGGCGGAGTCCCTCAAGATCATCGGGGAAAAAATAGCCGAGGACATGGGGCTTTATCAGGGGGCCATCAGCCGTATCGCGCTCACGCAGGACGCGAACGTTCTCACGCGCTATCTGAACGCCTCTCTGGTCATGGTGTACAGCGATTTTACGCCGTGGGCCTGGTCGTCCAACATCGCGAACACCGGCGTGAACCTGAACATTCCGGAGCTCGCGCCGCTTTCAGGCGGCTCGACGGTGGTCACAAGGGGCAGGCTCAACGGCGTGTTCGCCGAGGAAAACCTCATCGTGGCCTATCCGATAATGATAAACAACGCCATGTCCGGCGCGGTCATCATGGGCTCGTCCATGTCAGAGCTGGACAAGGCCATCGGCGACATGGTGCGGATGACCGTGCTCTGTATGCTGGTTTTCGCGGCGGTCGGCGCCGTTTTGATCTACATCCTGTCGAAAGCGTTAAGCAAGCCCCTGCACGAGATGAACCAGATAGCCAGGATCATATCCAGGGGGCATTTCGAGAGGCGTATATCCCTGAAGAGCAAGGACGAGGTCGGCCAGCTGGCGGAGAGTTTCAACAACATGGCCGAGAGCCTGGAGCGGCAGGAAAAGGACCGGCGCGATTTCATCACGAACATCTCCCACGACCTGCGCTCGCCGCTGACCTCGATGCACGGCTTCGTGGCGGCGATCATCGACGGCACCGTGCCCGACGAGAAGCGCAACCACTACCTCGGCATAGTCCTGGACGAGACGGACAGGCTCGCGAAGCTGACCAACGACATCATCAGCCTTAACCGCGCCGAATCCCGGGAGCTGACCGTGGAGCGGACGGTTTTCGACATAAACGACCTGATACGCGAAACGGCGATGCGCTTCGAGGCCCGCGCGAAGGCCAAAAACATCGCGCTGAACCTCCGGTTCGCAGGGGAGGCCGGGAACGTCCGGGCCGACCGCGAGAAGATTCAGCGCGTGATATACAACCTCCTGGACAACGCCGTCAAGTTCGCGCCGGAAGAGGACGGGAAAATCGACGTCGCGACGGAGCCCGGGCCGTCCGACGGCAAGCTCTGGGTCAGCGTGCGCGACAACGGCAGGGGCATCGCGCCGGAGGATCAGAAAAAGGTGTTCGACCGGTTTTTCAAGGCGGACGTCTCCCGGGGCGAGGACAAGAAGGGCAGCGGCATCGGCCTGGCCATCGTGAACGAGTTCGTCAAGGCGCACGGGGAGGTCATCACGCTGGAGAGCGAGCCCGGAAAGGGCTGCGCGATCAGGTTTTCGGTTCCGCAGGCGGGGGAAAACGGGAAAGCTAAGGAACTGTAGGGCGCGGCAAATTTTCGTGGATTTCCCCACGAAAATTTGCCGCACCCGTCCTGGACACCCATTTGCATATATGCTAATATAAGATATTGATTTTTATCGGGAGGGAACCGCGTTGAAACACATTTACGAGGGAAAGACCAAATCGGTCTACGAGCTTCCGGACGGGAATATCCTGCTCAAATTCAAGGACGACGCGACAGGGACCGACGGAGTGTTCGATCCAGGCTCCAACCATGTCGGCCTGTCCATCGAGGGCCTGGGCCGGAACAGCCTGCGCATGAGCGAATATTTCTTCGGGAAGATCGAGGCCGCCGGCATACATACCCATTTCATCGCCGCGGACGTCGGCCGCGTCACGATGACGGTCAAGCCCGTGACGCATTTCGGGCGGGGCCTGGGCAGCGGGCTCGAGGTGGTCTGCCGTTACCGGGCGACGGGCAGCTTCATGCGCCGGTACGGCGGGTACGCCGTCGAGGGGCAGGAACTGGGCGGCCTGGTCGAGGTCACGCTGAAAGACAACGACCGGGAGGACCCGCCAATCACGAAGGACACCCTGGAGGTCCTCGGCATCATGAGCCCCGGCGAATACGAGACGCTGAAGGCCCTCGCCCGCCGCGTATGCGGCCTTATAAAGGACGAGTTCGCCGCCAGGGGCGCGGAGCTCTACGACATAAAGCTGGAGTTCGGCAGGCTGGCGGACGGCGAGATCGTGCTGATAGACGAGATTTCCGGCGGGAACATGCGCGTGTACCGCGGCGGGAAGATCGTGGGGCCGATGGAGATAGCGGGGCTGGTTTTGGACTGATAAAGCGCCCTCCCTACCTCACCACATGCCTCCAGTCCAGATCCCCTCTGTCCAGCGCCAATAAAAGCGCCTCCGCCGTGGCCAGGTTCGAGGCCAGGGGGATGTTGTGCGCGTCGCAAAGGCGCATGACGGAATTGATGTCGGGCTCGTAATATTTGGGCGAGAGAGGGTCGCGGAGAAAGATCACGAGGTCGATGTCGTTGTGGGCTATCTGCGTGCCCATCTGCTGCTCGCCGCCGAGGTGCCCGGCCAGGTATTTGTGCACGGGCAGGTTGATGGCCTCCTCGATTATCTGCCCCGTCGTGCCGGTGGCGTAAAGGGTGTTTTTGCTCAGGATATGCCTGTAGGCGATGCACAGATTCTCCATGAGCTTCTTTTTGTTGTCGTGAGCGATCAAGGCGATGTTCATGCCAACCTCCGTCCCGGCCTAACCGGCGCGTATACTTATTCTGCGACTTATTCAGCGGCGTCAGAGGCCGCCTCTATTCCTGAAACAGCGATTTCCTCTTAAAGAGCCCCACGTTAATGACGAGCCCTATCGCGATCATGTGCACCCACATCGTGCTCCCGCCCGAGGACAGGAACGGGAACGGCATACCCGTGTTCGGCAGAAGCGCCGTCGCCACGCCGACGTTGACGAACGCCTCGAAGGCGAGCATCACGGCCACGCCGGAGGCGATCAGCCGGCCCTGGAGGTCCACGGCCATGTTCGCCGTGAGGACGCACTTGGCGATTATCAGAAACATGATCCCCAGCGTCGCGGCGCAACCCAGGAAGCCGAGCTGCTCGCCTATGACGGCGAAGATGAAGTCGTTGGAGCCGGCCGGGACGTAAGTGCCCTTGCCTAAACCGACACCCGTCAGCATCCCCCGCCCGATGTGGCTCAGGGAGCGGCTTATCTGGGTGTACTGATCCGGGTTCTGGACCGGGTGCAGATAGTCCTTGATCCGCCCCACCTGGTATTCGCCCAGGACGTTTATCTTCTGCAAAAACGGCTCCGCCTTCTGGACGTCCCACAGAAAGACGGCCGCCAGCGGCACGAGGACCAAGGCCGCGGCGAAGATGTATCTGTAATGTATCCCCGAAACGAAGAGGACACACAGGCCGATGGTCGCGATCACCAGGCAGGCCGACAGCGCGGGCTGCACGAAGATCAGCGCGGCCGGGACGGCGATTATCGCCAGCCCGAGAGCCAGCATCAAGATATTATTAACCGAATCCCGCCATTTGTCAATGAATTTGGCGAGAAATAGTATCAGAAATATTTTCATGAACTCGGAGGGCTGGATGGACATCGCGCCGACGGCGATCCACCTGGCCGTGTTCGTCTCGTCCTTGCCCCGGAACAGCACAAAAACCAGAAGCAGCAGGCCCAGGACGTAGATCGGGATGAAAAACCGGGTTATGAAGTGGTAGTCCACAAAGGCCGCCAGGAACATCAGGACCGCCCCGGAGGCCAGGAATATCCGCTGGTTCGAGTATATCTTAGCCAGGCCGCGCACGTCGTAGGCCGTCGCGCTTTTGATGACGAAAAGGCCGTAGACGGCGAAGCCCAATACCAAAAGGGCGAGGACAAAGTCGAATGAACGCCATTGGCGACGGACGAATATCAATTCTTTACCTTCCTCATGCTCTTTATGGGTATGTTCGCCAGCAGCACGGGCACGTTCCCGTTGTCGTCCGTCTGCGTCTGCGTGATCTGGATGTCCAGCTCCTTCTCGTCGATCTCCATGTAGTTGGATATGACCTTTATAATGTCGATCTTGAGCATCTCCAGGACGTTCGGCGAGCAGTTGGCGCGGTCATGGATCAAGACCAGCTTCAGCCTGTCCTTGGCCATATCCTTTGACGAATTTTTCCTTGAAAATAGGCCGAAAAAGTCCATGTCCCCGCCCCCCTTATTTCCCGCCGCGGAACAGCTTCCGCAGTTTCTCCAGGAAGCTGTCCTCCCCGTTCAGGTCCATCAGAGGCACTTCCTCGCCCAATATGCGCCTGGTGATGTTGCGGTAGGCCATGCCGGCGCGGGAGGCGTTGTCCGCCACCGCGGGCTCTCCCCGGTTCGTGGAGATCACGATCGTCTCGTCGTCCGGCACGACGCCCAGAATGTCGATCGCGAGTATCTCCGTGACGTCCTCCATGGCCATCATGTCCCCGCGCTTGACCATGTCCGGGCGTATGCGGTTCAGGATGAGCAAGGGCCCGCGGAGCTCCGCCGCCTCCAGAAGGCCGATGATCCTGTCGGCGTCGCGCACCGCGGAGACCTCCGGCGTCGTGACGACGATCGCCTTGTCCGCCCCGGCGACGGCGTTCCTGAAGCCCTGCTCGATCCCGGCGGGGCAGTCGATCAGGACGTAATCGAACTCCTCCTTGAGCGTCTCGCAAAGTTTTTGCATCTGCTCCGGGCTGACGGCGGTCTTGTCCTTGGTTTGCGCGGCGGGCAGCAGATAGAGGGTCTCGAACCGCTTGTCCCTGATGAGCGCCTGTTTAAGGCGGCAGTTGCCGTCGATCACGTCGATCAGGTCGTAGACGATACGGTTTTCCAGCCCCATCACCACGTCCAGGTTCCGGAGCCCGATGTCCGCGTCCACGAGCGCGACCTTCTTCCCCCGGAGCGCCAGGCCCGCCCCGAGATTGGCCGTCGTGGTGGTCTTCCCGACGCCGCCCTTCCCGGATGTGATCACATAAACCTCGCTCATCTCCCCGTTCCTCCCCCGGTTGTTTTGGTAAATTATATCAAGGCGCGGACATTATGTATATACCGAATTGTCAAATCTCAGTTCACCAGCGGCGCGACGTATATCTGCCCGTCCTGGAGGAACGCGTAGGACGGGACGGCGCGGGCGGCCCTTCTCCTGCCGGCCAGGGCGTGGGTCAGCTTGTCGCAGATGCGCAGCTGGATCGGGACGAGGGCCACGGCGCTCACGAAGCAACGGTCGTCCCCGGCGCAGCCCGCGTGGACGGTGCCTTTTAGCGAGCCCAAAATGATGATGTTCCCTTCGGCGATGACCTCCGCGCCCGGGTTCACATCGCCGAGCACGATCACGTCGCCCGCGTAGCGCACGGACTGGCCGGAGCGCAGGGTCCCGTTGTGGAAAACCGCGGCCCGCTCGTCCAGACCCTGACGGGCGCAGCTCTCCACGGCCTCGTCCCGGCAGGGCTCCTCGCCGCCGCCGATGTCCGGGGCCGGCGGTATCTCAATGCTCTTCGCCAGGATCTCCATCAGTTCGTCCCTCTGCTCGTCCAGCAGCCTGCGGCCCGTGAACGAGACTTTCATGTCCGCGACGTTGAAAAAATTCCCCGACGACTCCGTCTTTTCCCTGAAAGCCTCGCGAATCGCGTCAAAATCGGGCTTGTCGTCGAGCCAGACGTCCAGCCCGTCCTTCCTGCCCTTGAAGATCACAGGTTTTTCGCCGTCCATAGTATCCCCCGATGCTCACGCCTGGCCGGCGGAGCTCTATATAATTTCTATTCCGTCATCTCATTCACCGCCGGCACATCCGCCGGCCCCGCGCCGAGCCCGAAATAATACGCCATGACGTCCCGCGCGATCTGCGAAGAGACCGCCGGGTTCGCCTTCGTGTCCCCGAACGGGATCATGACGTAAACCGCGATCTGCGGGTCGTCGAACGGCGCGAACCCCCCGAAGGACGAGTGGTCGTTCCTGTTCTTGTTCTCCTGGGCGGTGCCCGTCTTGCCGGCGACCTGGACGCCGAAGTCCCTGAACACGTTCGCGCCGGTTCCCTGCGCGCCGCTCACGACCGCGAGCATTCCCCGGTAAACCGCGTCCCAGGTGGAGTCCAGGATGGGCAGGTCGGACGCCTCGATGACCGGTTGGGTCTTCTGGGTCTCCGTCCTGTCGTGGCTAACAACCGAATCCACCAGGTGGAGCTGATACCTGACCCCGCGGGTGGCCAAAGTCATGAAATATTTCGCCATGCCGGCCGCGGTGTAGCTGTTGTACCCCTGGCCTATGGCCGTCTGGACCGTGTCCCCGTCGTGCCACTCCCTGTCGTAGCTAGTGGCGTCCGGGTTAAGCAAAAGCGTCCTGTAGTCCTTGAGCGCCGGGCAGGAAATCCTGTCGATCCCGTCCGGCGGGGCGTCGAGCTCGCCGATCTCCACGCCGGTGTCCTCGTTCAGGCCGAAATATTTCATGTATTCGCCCAAATCGTTTATGCTGTCCAGCGGGTTGCCGGTCTTGGTGTTCCCGAGCCTGTACGCCGCCTCGCAGAAAAAGAAGTTGCAGGAGACCTCGAGAGCCTTCGTCACGTCTATCCACCCGTTGCTGACCGTCGAGTAGTTTCTGAGGTACGGCAGGCCGGCCGCTGTGAACACCGTCTCGTCGTATATCTTGGAGGTCGGCGTGATGGAGCCCTTCTCCATCGCCGTCACGGCGGTTATCATCTTGAACGTGGAGCCGGGCGCGTGGGCCTCCTTGAACGGCCTGTCCACAAAGGGCGCCGTGGGGTCGCTGCTGCATTTGTTGTAATATTCTACGTTCATGTTGTTGACCAGCTCGTTAGTGTCGTAGCTCGGGTAGCCGGCGGCGGCCAAAACGTCCCCGTTCCTGACGTCCAGGACGACCACGGAGCCCGTGCACGGGTCCATATCTATCATCTGCGGGGTGATCTCCCCCGCCTTCATCTTGTCCAGAAACACGTTGAGAGGGCTCGCCCCGCCGCCCTGTATCAGCGCCGCTTCTTCGGGGCCGCCGGTGATAAGCCCCTGATCCAGCATGACCAGAAGCATCGTCTGGGGCGTGATCGCGCCGCTGTCTATCCCGGCGGCTATGATCGCCTTGGTGCCGGAGAAGTCGCGGTCCGGCGGGAAGACCCACTTTGGATCGGCCGAAAGCACGTAGCGGCGCACCGCGTAGGAGTCCTCGTTCTGGGTGGAGCTCATGATCTGCTCGACAGAGATCGCGTTGCCCGTCACCATGGAGCGGAACACCTGCTCCAGGGTTATTCTGGTGTCGCGCGCCGCGGTCGAGCCGACGCCCAGAAGCCTGTTCTGCAAAGTCAGGCTCAGCTGGGCCTCCATCAGGTCGTAGGCCTTGGCCTGCAAATCCCGGTCCATCGTCAGATATATGTCGTTCCCGGGCTTGGGGTCGGTCGAGTTCGGAAGCTGCCGAATAAGCCTGCCGAGCGAGTCGGTCTCCGCCACGACGGAGCCGTTGGTCCCGCGGAGCCGGTCTTCCATGCTGAGTTCCAGCCCGGTCTTACCGATCTTGTCCGACAGGGAGTAGCCCAAAGCTAGCTTCTCGTCGAGCGCCGCCTGGCCGAGGCCTCCCATGCCGCCCGTGTAGCCGATGATGTTCGCGAAATATTTGCCCTCCGGGTAGCGCCGGAGATACTGCGTGTCCACGTAGATGCCGCTGTATTTGACGCCGTTCTCCTCGATCACCGTGACCGTCTCGGGCTTCACGTCGTAGGCGATGGTTATCGGGTCGTAGGTGTGGTATCTCTGCAGATAGAGCATCGCGCAGAGGTTCAGTATCTTCCTGGCCTCGCCGTCGGGGAGGGAGGGCGGGACGCCGAACTGCGCGCGGAGCTTCCGCAGGCTGTCCGCGGCGTTAAGCGACGCGTCCTTGCCGGTAAAGCCCATGTCCGCCTTCCAGCGGCTCTCGTTCGTGCCGGTGCCGGAGAAGCTGAACTGGTACGGCTCGCTCTTGGTTATCGGGAACGTGTCCACCACGGCGTCGCCGTTCTTCTCGAACAGCTTGACCACGTCGTAGAAGGTGGCGGCGGTGATCGGCGCGTTGGCGTCCATCAGCACGGAGAACGCGGGCTCGTTGACGGCCAGCGGCCGCCCGAGCCTGTCGTAGATGGAGCCGCGCGTGGCTTCGACGGTCAGGGTCTCCCGGTTGGTCGCCTCCTGCTTGTTCCTGTAGTCCTCGCCGCGTATGATCTGCAGGTTGAAAAGCTGCGCCAGGAGCACGTAAAAAAGCGCGGCGATCACCAGAGAGACGATCAGCAGCCTGTTTGTGATTATCCTCAAAAACCTTTTGTACAATTTATCTTCCAAATTACCCTCTTGTCCTTTCCAGCCTCTGGTTCAGCAGATAAACCAGCCCGTACAGCGGAATCGCGGCTATGACCGTGTATATCGTCCCCGGCAGCATCACCGCGCGGAAATAGTAGCCGACGTCGGTCCTGCCGCGGAAGAGGTAATGCGCGAAATAGTAGGCGAACTGGTAGAACATCGCGCCCGCCGCCACCAGAAGCACGGCGAAGAAGTAGTTTTCCTTGTAAAAATCCCGCAAAGGCTTGCCGCAGACGTACCCGATAAGCATGTACAGAAGCGCGCCCAGCCCTATGACCGGGCCGTAATAGATATCCTGGAGCAGCCCGGCGAAAAAGCCCAGGATCGCGCCCTCCGCGTCCCCACGCAAAACGGCGTAGCTGCAGACCAATATCAGCGCTGTGTTCGGGGTGACTCCCAATACCGTTATGTATTGAAAGGCGGCCGACTGAAGCACGAAATTCGCGAGCACGATGACCGCCATAACAATAACGCGTATAACCATAATCAACTAACTCTCATTTTTCAATGTTATTATAAGAACTTTGTCCAGCCGGCGGAACGTCGCCGCCGGCGTTATTATCGCCGTCTTGGTAAGCCCGTTCGGGTCGTCGGTTATCTCCGTGACCGTGCCGATGGTGATCCCCTTGGGGTAGACGGAGCTCATCGACGAGGTGACGATCTCGTCCCCGACTATCAGCTGGGCGTTAACGTTTATGTAAACCATCTGGCACAGGCCGTCGTTCATCAGCTCGCGGTCGCCCCTGACGAAACCCTGGTCCCCGGTCCGCGCGCACATGGCCGACACCGACGACCTGTCGTCCAAGATGGTCATGACCGTGGAGGTGCCCGCGCCGCAGTCCGTGACGACGCCGAACAGTCCGCCGTCGCTTAAAACCGCCATGTTCTGCGCCAGGCCGCTGGACATCCCCTTGTTTACCGTGTACGCGTCCACCCAGTCGCTCGGGTCTTTGGCGATGATCTCAGCGCCGGTCTTGGGGTAGTCGGCGTATTTCTGGTCGAGCTCGTAGAGCTTGGCGTACTCCGTGTTCTCCTGCATGGCCAGAGACAGGCGCGTGTTCTCGTCTTTGAGCGCGGCGTTCTCCGCCTTAAGCGCGTCGTTTTCGCTCTGGAGGTTCGACATGTTCACGAAGAAATCCACCTTGGAGCGCGTCCAGTTCGCGGCCCTTGTCACCCCGGTCTGCAAAGGCGAGACGACGAAGCCCAGCGCGGTCCGCAAAACCGTTGGCCTGGCCTTTCCCAGGGCGGTGACGGCTATGGCGGCCAGGCATAAAAACGACATGAGGGCTATGAAAAACCGTTTGTGCCTGTGTATAAAGCTCATTTATTGCATCCTCAGCTTTTTCGGGGCTATCAGTACGTTCTGGAGCACGTTGATGTTCTCGAGGACGAGGCCGGTGCCTATCGCGACGCTGTGCAGCGGTTCCGCCGCGATGTTTACCGGCATTCCCGTCTCCTGGTAGATTAGCTCGTCCATCCCGGAAAGGAGAGCGCCGCCGCCGGTCAGCATGATCCCGGACTCCATTATGTCGGAGGCCAGCTCCGGCGGGGTCTTTTCGAGCGTGTACTTTATCGCGTCCACTATGGCCGTGATGGGTTCCGCTATGGCCATCATCACGTCCACCGCGCTGATGTGTATCGTTTTGGGCAGGCCGCTAACCAGGTCGCGGCCGCGCACCTCCGCGACGCGCTCCGGGTCGGGGTTGTAGGCGCAGCCGATGCTGATCTTTATCTCCTCCGCCGTCCTGTCGCCGATAGCCAGGTTGAACTCCTTCTTGACGTAGTTGATTATATGCTCGTCGAGCGCGTTGCCCGCTATGCGTATGGACTTGGACGTGACTATGCCGCCCAGGGAGATGACGGCGACCTCGCTCGTCCCGCCGCCTATGTCCACGACCATGCTGCCCGTGGGCTCCTCCACGGGGAGCCCCGCGCCTATGGCGGCCGCCATCGGCTCCTCCACCAGGTACGCGCCCTGGTGCCTGGCGCCGGAGGATATGGCCGCCTCGTAGACGGCCCTCATTTCGACCTCGGTGACGCCGGACGGTACGCAGACGACTATCCGCGGCTTGCGGAAGGTCGACTGGCAGGCCTTGCGTATGAAATAGCGAAGCATCGCCTGCGTCGTCTCGAAGTCGGCGATGACCCCGTCCTTCATCGGCTTGATCGCCACGATGGTGCCGGGCGTCCTGCCTATCATCTCCTTGGCCTCGTCGCCGACCGCCAGGACTTCCTTGCTCCGCGTGTTTATGGCCACGACGGACGGCTCGTTGACCACGACCCCTTTATTCCTGATGAACACGAGAGTGTTGGCTGTGCCCAGGTCTATGCCCAGATCCTTGGAAAACATGAAATCCCCTTTTCTTTAGGTAAACTGATTTTTTCGCCATAGCCTTCATTATAGCCGCAAAACCGGAAAATATCCATATTTTGGATAATAACTTTGCCGTGGCCCGGCGTATTTGACACGGCGGATATATGGTATATAATGAGGTCTCGGCCGGAATGTCCGCCGTAAAATAATCATACACGCTTTCATTATTTTTTACAACAAAATTCCATTTGCTTTTGGGAGGGGATTCTACGGAAAACTCTGCAAAACCGCTAAGATTCGTCTCGTGGAACGTGAACGGCCTTCGTTCCTGCATGAACAAGGGTTTTATGGACTTTTACGGCAGCGTTCCGTTCGACTTTTTCTGCATACAGGAGACGAAGATGCAGCGGGAGCAGTCCGGGTTCGACTTCGGGCGGCTGGAGTTCTGGAACGACGCGCTCAGGAAGGGATACTCCGGCACGGCGGTTTTCACCGGCATGGAGCCGCTCTCCGTCCGGTACGGCATGGGCTTGGAGCGGCACGACGCGGAGGGGCGGATCATCACGCTGGAATACCCCTCGTTCTTCCTGATAAACGTCTACACGCCCAACTCCCAGGACGAGCTCCGGCGCCTGCCTTACCGGATGGAGTGGGAGGACGACTTCCGCGCGTACTGCAGGGCCCTCGACGCCGGCAGGCCCGTTATCATATGCGGAGACCTGAACGTGGCGCATACGGAGATGGACATCAAGAACGCGAAGTCCAACGTGAAAAACGCGGGCTTCACCCCGCAGGAGCGCGAGAAAATGACGCTCCTCCTGGAGAACGGCTGGACGGACACATTCCGCCGCGTCTACCCGGACAAGCGCGACGGGTACACCTGGTGGTCATACATGGGAAATGCCCGCGCGAGGAACGTGGGCTGGCGGATCGACTACTTTCTGGTTTCAAAAAGGGCCGAAACGGGTATAATCGAGGCTAAGATATACGATCAGGTGTATGGGAGCGATCACTGCCCCGTAGGGCTGACGATAAGCATTTAACCAAGGAGGAATAAACATGCCGGTACGAACCAAATCCGTCGAACTGTCCTCGATCCCCGCCATCGCCTATAAGCAGAAGCTGCCGTCCGGCGGCGCGGGCATCAGGATCATCCGCCTCGACCGGGCCGCGGAGGCCGTGGCGGCCCTGGACAGGCGAACGGGGGACGCGGTCCCCTCCGGGAAAGCCGACGGGGCGCTGTTCCCGGCGGAGGCTTTCGAGGAGGCCGTCGAACTGACGGCGGGGCTTCCCTACGCCGCCCGCCGGGGCATAAACATCAGCGTCCGGGCGGAGGCCGAGCCGGAGCCGGAGCCCGCCCCCGCGCCGGAGAGCGCCGGGGCCCCCGGCCGGGACATGTCGGAGAGCGACGAGTACAAGGCTATCGCCGAGCGCTACTGTGACGAAAACGGCAAAATGAACTACGCGCTGATGAACAAGGACTTCATCCGGTTCGCCGCCCGGAGCAAGACCGTGGCGGACATGGTCGCCGAGCGCGCCCTGACGGACGACATCGTGATCTTCGTGGTGCGCAGCAGGGCCGCGCACATCGCCGGCAAAAATGACAGCCTCGGCCCGGCGGAGACCGCGGCGCTGATAGAGACCCTCGACGAACTGGACCCCCGCAGCGTCTTCAAGGAACTGAAGAGGTATATAAACAGGCTTTTGGCGGTATAGAGGCGTCGTTCGGTGCAACGGTCATTGGCAGGACGGGGGCTTGCCCCCGCCGGGGTTTTTATGGCGGCGGGAGCAGAGCCCCCGCCCTGCATGTAATGATCACGATATTACGTCATACCGGGGGTGCGGCTTTCGTCCGTGCGAAGGCGTAAATTCGGCGTTAAAAATCATGCCTGTTTCCGCCGCCGCTGCCGATATTTTCAAATATGCCGACGATTCGTTCGACGCATTCAAAATCCGAAAGGCTGTCATCCTCTATGGCGGCCTTTATTTTTTGCAGAGCGGCGAAAGACTCCGATTCGAGGATTTCCGATAAACTTAATGACAAATCCGGAAAGCTGACAGTGATATTTTCCTTCTTCAAAACTTCCGCCAAGATTTCCCGCAGTAAATCCATTTCAATCACCCGGTCTAATTATATCCAGATGCAATAAATTTGCAATATATATTGCGTGTATATATGTTCTGAATCATCTTACATAATCATTGCAGAGGTGATAGTCATGCTGAAAATCCCAAAAGGCTATGACAGCGTTACAAAAACGTTTCGTTTACCCAAAGAATTGACGGAGAAAATGGAAAAACTAGCGGAAAAAAACAAAATTTCATTAAACAGACTTGTGGTACAGTGCTTATTTTACGCAATGGAAAATATTGAGGGAACCGATTAGTGCTGATAACGGAAGCATAATGCGTATACAAAACGCATTTACGTTTGCGTACATATTTTTCGGGGTGGTAACATGAGCAGATGATTACCTCGCGGAATTGACCGATAACCCAGTCCCTTATGAGAGAAAAAAGACCGACCTTCATCTTTAGACATACGTACCTGCCAGGCGAATTTTATCAAAGGCCGGGGCTTTCGGTCTCAAACCGAGTGCCCCGGCCTTTTTATGTCAATTTACCTGCCCAGCATCGCCATCATCGCGAGCAAACCCGCCGGCCCGCCAGGCCCCGCGGACTGCCCGCCCGGCCCCGCTGACTGCCCGCCCGGCCCCGCGGCAAAACCCGGCGCTTCACGCCGGGAACCCGCATTCAACCCGCCTGTGAACCGCTGTTCCGCCGCGCCCGAAAACTGCGGGGCGTCAGCCGCGCCGCCGGTTTCCCGCGCCAGTTCCGGCCCCAGCTCGGCCCGCATCCTGTTGAGCGCGCTCACGGTGAGGAACATGTCTATCATATAGTCGATACGCGCGTGCTTATCAGGGCTGACAAAGGGTTTCAGGGCGCGGAGCAGCCGGACCTCGTCCGGCGGGGACGCGTTCACGCTGGACTGGCTTACGTCCACGGCGCGCCTCAATTTTGACAGGTACCTCTCCTGAAAAAACTGCGAGAGCATAGCCGAGGCGTCGCGCATGTTCCTCTGCGCCGCGTTTCGGTCCCGCATCATCCGGCTGATTTCGTAAATCTGATTTTCGGCCATGGCCATTTCCCCTCGTAAAGAATGTATAAATTTTACTTTTTTGTACACGCTAAGACTGGAGTGTATTCCATTATATGCGGGGCTTTTATGAAGGGAGACATATATATGTACAGAAACTGCCGCGAATGCGGCGAGCTGATCATTTCGAGAAGCGACATGGGGACGGAGGCGGACGGCAGGCTAAACCCGGATTTCTGCCGCAACTGCCTGAAAGACGGGCGTTTCACGGACACCAACCGCCATTGGAACAACAGCCCGGAGACGCTTTGGGCCTACGGCGCCGCCGGCGCGCTGAACATGGGCTGGGGCCCGGGGCTGGGCATGGGCGCGGGAGGCCCGGCCTGGTTCGGAGTCGGGGTACCCGGCCCGTTCATACCCACGGACCTGATGGAATGACGGTCAGACAACGGTCAGACAAACGGTCTCGAACCTGTGTTCGGGGCCGTTTGCTTTGCAGCCCAAAATATCCTCTTGACACTGACCCCTTATCAAAATACAATAATCTTTACTATATTTATGCAAAATGCGACAAGGGGGAGTTTTCTTATGTTCAATATGATGTTCAATATGAAAAAAATAGCACAAAACGCGGCCGCTTTGCTGCTGGCCGGCGCGCTCGCGGCGGGGGCGGCCGGGTGCTCGGGCGGCGCGGCGCCAGCCAACGCGGGAGCCGCCGGGGACATCGGGCTCCTGAAGCCCGGGACGCTGACTGTGGGCTGCGAGATAGGCTATCCGCCGTTCGAGCTGTTCGCGGACGACGGCACGACGCCGATGGGCCTGGATATCGACCTGGGCAAGGCGCTGGCGGATCAGCTAGGCGTCGGGATCGTGCATCAGAACACCGCTTGGGACGGCATATTCGCCGGCCTCGACGCCAACAAGTACGACTGCGTCATCTCCGCCGTCACAATCAGCGCCGACCGCAGGCTGACGATGGATTTCACCCAGCCGTACATACAGAACTGGCAGTGCATAGTCGTCAAGAAGGGCAGCGCCCCGGTCGCGAACATGGACGGCCTGAACGGCCTGAAAGTGGGCTATCAGGGCAGCACGACCTCGGACGAATACCTGCACCAGTTCATAGATACGGGGAAGATAACCTGCACGACCAATCCCTATGACAAGATCCTCCAGTGCTTCGACGACCTGAAGCTCGGCCGGATCGACGCGGTCATCTGCGACAGCACCGTGGCCGACGGTTACATAGCCCGCGAGCCGGATTCCTACGACGAGACCTGGCTCCAGTCCGCGGAGAAGGGCGCAGTGGCCGAGGAGTTCGGCATCGCGGTCAAAAAGGGCAACACGAAGCTGACGGACGCGCTGAACGGGGCCCTCGCGGAGCTTAAAAGCAACGGAAAACTCGACGAGATCATCGCAAAGTGGATGAAATGAATTTGAAAAAACGCGCAAACTATAGACAGCCATGCCCCGCTTATTGACCCGCGCCGCGACCCGAGGAGAATGCCTGTGGATAAAGAAAGACTTTATTCCGAAATTGTGAACAACATCCGCGACGGCGTTTACTTTGTCGATACGGAGAGGCGGATCACGTTTTGGAACAAAGCGGCCGAAGACATAACGGGCTACAGGAAAGAGGAAATAATCGGAAAGTGCTGCCAGAGCAACCTGCTGAACCATATCGACAAGGAAGGGCGGGAGCTCTGCCTTTTGGGGTGCCCGCTCTACTGGACCCTCGCCGACGGGAAACAGCGAGGGGGCGAGGTTTTCCTGCGGCATAAAAACGGGCACCGCGTACCGGTGCGCGTCGGCACATTCCCGGTTACGGAGGACGGCGCGATCCTCGGCGCGATCGAGATATTCACGCAGAGCTCGCCTGTCGTCTACGACGACGTGCTGGTCGAGGAACTGACCAATCTGGCTATGAACGACCAGCTCACCGGCCTGGCGAACAGAAGGAAGATCGAGAGCTATATCGACTTCCGCCTGAGCGAAATGAAACGGTTCCAGAACAATTTCGGCGTCGTCTTCATGGACATAGACGATTTCGGCGAGTTTAACAACCGGTACGGCCACGGCGCCGGGGACGCGGCGCTCAAAAGCGTCTCGATGTCGGTCGGGAGCAGCGTCAGGAAAAACGACCTGTTCGGGCGCTGGGGCGGCGAGGAGTTCGTCGGCGTGTTCGAGGTGAAAAACGGCTCCGAGGCCATACGGGTAGCGGAAAAAGTGCGCGCGCTGATCGCCGGGACCGAGGTCAGAGTCGGCGGCGGGGGAGTTTCGGTCACCGCGTCCTTGGGCGTGACAATGGCCAAAGAGGACGACACCGTGGAATCCGTGATAAAGCGGGCCGATTCCCTGATGTACCGGAGCAAGCGGGCCGGCAAAAACCGCGTCATGGCGGATTAGTACAACGAAGGGGGGCCTGCAAGCAAGTGGCTGATAACCTCGAAACGGAATCCGGGAGTAAAAACAAGCCCAAAGCCAAAACCGCGGCCGAGCCCGCGGCCAAGGCCAGGCGCCGGAGGCTGGCGCTGTACATAGTCCTTGGGCTCCTCGCCCTGGCCGTGCTTATCCTGGCGCTGACGAGGCCCTCCGGCGAGAAGGTCGTCGGAGAGATATCGCAGCCTCTGATCGACAAGGCTGGGAGCAATTACAGCCAGCAATACTATAACTATCTCGCTTTCAGCATAGCCAGGGGCAAGAACGTGAGGTCCGCCGAATCCGACACCCACATCGGGTTCGCCGGCCGCACCTTCGCTGTGAACGCGGGCGCGGCGGCGGTTGCGGCCAACGTGCTCTGCTGGCTGCCCGCGCTTATCAATGGCACGCGCATAACGATCTCCCTGACGGTCACGGCCGTCTGCGCGGGGGTGTTCCTCAGCGTTTTCCTGGCGTTGGGCAAGATCTCCCGGCGAAAGCTCCTTAGCCGTATCTGCAGCGGTTATATCTTCTTTTTCCGGGGGACGCCGCTTCTGATGCAGCTGTTTTTCATCTACTACGGCCTGCCGCAGATAAGCCCCGCTTTGGCCATCAACAACAAATTCCTCGCCGCCTTCGTCACCTTCACGCTGAACTCCGCGGCCTACTGCGCCGAGATAATCCGCGCCGCAATCCAGTCCATCGACAAGGGGCAGTTCGAGGCGTCCAGGGCCTTGGGCATGAGCTACGGCCAGACGATGCGCCTGGTCGTCATCCCCCAGTCCATCCGGCGGCTGATCCCGCCCGTCGCCAACGAGTTCATCATGGTGCTGAAGGACGCGTCCTTGGTGTCCATCATAGCCCTGACCGACCTGACCTTCCAGACGCGCAACATATCCAGCTCGTCGGCCTCGGCCTTGGTCTACGTCCCCGCGATGATCATCTACCTGATCATCACGGCGATTTTCACCTACATATTCAACAGGATGGAGAAGAGGTTCTCGATATACACGTGACGGTAAGAAACTGTCCAGAAATAACATGCACATTTTTTTGAAACGACGAACGCTTCTACGGCGTTTCAAAAAAATATTTGATCAGTTTATTTCTGGACAGTTCCTAACGGCGCACCGCAATGTCAACAATTTAAGCCTGACACGGTAATAATATGACCTATTGTCAAAAAAAGAGGAAACGGGAAATTCAGAACGGTGTGAAGAATTTTGGGATTACAACGGGAACTTCACATGCAAAAAAGGTGGAAATCCTATGGCCTTGATCCGCACCGAGAAAGTCTGCAAGAATTTCGGCGAGCTCTCCGTCCTGACAGATATCGACGTGGCCGTGGAACCGAAAGAGGTGGTCTGCATCATCGGGCCCTCCGGGGCCGGGAAGTCCACCTTCCTCAGGTCGCTCAACCAGCTGGAGAGGATCACGAGCGGAAAGATATACATAGACGAGAAGCTTTTCCTCCACAGGGAGAACAACGTCACCGTTTTCCAGCAGAATTCGGCCGAGTACAAGCGCCTTTTGCTGGAGATGGGCATGGTGTTCCAGTCGTTCAACCTGTTCCCCCACAGGACGGCTTTGCAGAACATAATCCTCGCGCCGGTAAACGTGCAGAAAAAGGCCCGTGCGCAGGCGGAGGAGGAGGCCCGGGAGCTTCTGGCGAAGGTCGGGCTTTCGGAAAAGGCGGACGAATACCCCGCGCGCCTGTCCGGCGGGCAGCAGCAGCGCCTGGCCATCGCGCGGGCGCTGGCGATGCAGCCGAAGATCATGCTCTTCGACGAACCGACCAGCGCGCTCGACCCGGAGCTTGTGGGCGAGGTGCTGCAGGTCATGAAGCAGCTAGCGGAGAGCGGCATGACGATGCTTGTCGTGACGCACGAGATGGGTTTCGCCAGGGACGTGGCCGACCGCATAATCTTCATGTGCGACGGCATGGTGGCCGAGGAGGGGGAGCCCTCGGAGCTGTTCACGAATCCTAAAAATCCCAGGACGAAGCAGTTTCTGAACAGTATATTGTAGATATTGGGAGCCACTATGCGCATCTCCCCCACAACCAAGGGCACGCTGTGCCTCTTCCTGACCGCGGTCATCTGGGGCCTGGCCTTTGTGGCGCAGCGCGTGGGCGCGGACTATCTCGGCCCGTTCACCTTCAACGGCGCGCGTTTCGCCCTCGGCGGGCTGTCCCTTATCCCGCTGATTTTTATTTTCGAGCGCAAATCCGTTTACAACGGCGCCCAGAAGCGTCGCGCGTATACGCTCGGCCTCGGCGGGGGGTTCATCCTCTTCGCCGCCTCGTCTTTGCAGCAGTTCGGCGTCCAGATCACGGGCTCCGCGGGCAAGTCCGGGTTCATCACCGGGCTTTACACGGTCCTCGTGCCGATCATCGGCGTTTTCCTGGGCAAAAAGACGAGCCTCCTGACGTGGCTGGGCGCGGTATTGGCCGTCGCGGGGCTCTATTTCCTGAGCGTCCTCGGCGGGAACAGCGGGACCGGCGCCGCGGCCGGGTTCGGTCCCGGCGACGTGCTGCTCATCATCGGCGCGGTCTTCTGGGCGTTCCACATCCTCTTCGTCGACTTCTCCACGGCGGGCGGCATAGCCCCTTTGCGCTTTTCCGCAACGCAGTTTCTGGTCTGCTCGGCGCTCAGCATGGCCTCTGCGCTCGTCTTCGAGGACGTCCGGCTCCCGGGCGTGCTTAACGCTTACGTGCCGCTGCTTTACGGCGGCCTGGCGTCCGTCGGCGTGGCCTACACTTTGCAGATCTTCGGGCAAAGATACGTGGAGCCGGCCAGGGCCGCGATCATTTTCTCGCTGGAGACGCTTTTCGCGGCGGTCGGCGGGGCGCTGCTGCTGGGGGAGAGGATGAGGCCGCCGGGGTATCTGGGCTGCGCGCTGATCTTCGCGGGGATAATCGCCTCGCAGGTGTCGGGGATGGGGAGGAGGGGGAAGGCCGGGGAACGGAACGGTATTGTTTGATATTCTATTATTACTCCATTTTTATATGTATCCAAGCCCTTTTTTCGTAAACGGACAGTGTGATATGCACAACCCGCACAAGGTTTCATCAATACCCAGCGCCGCTTTCGCGTGGGCGCGGGCGGCGGGACGGCAGGCGTGGGCGTTAAAGAAGGCATCCCGATCCACGCCGGCTTTCCAAAGCCCCGCGTCAGGCAACGGAGCCTTGCCGGGGCAGACATCCGCGCATATTGCGCAGTTCGGGTCACACAGGGATTCCGTTATGGGCATCCCGCAATCCAGCGGGGCGTTCGTCAGTACAACGACAAGCCGTAACGCCGAACCAACCTCTTTTGTCACCAGCGTCGCGCACTTTCCGATCCAGCCGATGCCCGCAAGCGTCGCCGCCGTTTTATGGGGAAGCACAGAGCGGTAGTCCTCATCTTGGACAACCGTGGACGTGATTTTGGCGAGCGCTTTATAACCTCCGGACACCAGAAAATTCGCGGTCAGCGTCGCAAGCTCCGGTAAGCGCTTATTGATCGGCGTAAATTCTTCCCAATATCTCCGCGCGTCCCCGTTCTTATTGTCCCGCATGGCTTCAGCCGAGTATGAAAGCGCAATCACAATACCATAATCGAAGTTTTGCCGCGCTTCTTTGGAAAGACAGCGCAGGTCGGCAAAACCGACTATATTGCAGCCTTCCCGCTTTAACAGATCGGTAATTTCATCGTTCAGAGACATGGCTTTCCCCTCATCATATCCAACCCCTCCACCGGCCTTTCCACCCTCACCCACACCCTCTGCCGCGGATGCGGCGCGCTCCCGATCTCCGCGCCGTCTTCGTCCGCAATCGAAACAATTTTTTGCGCGAACGCTTTGCCCCTGGGCGTCAAAAACTCCGCCTCGTCCCCGACGGAGAATTTGTTCCGCTGCTCGATAAGCGCCGCGCCTCTCTCCCCGTCGTATTCCAGAACCACGCCGCAGAACCTGTACTCCGCCCGCCCGTTCGGGCCGGGCCGGCCTTCCTTATCCCCGGCCCCCGCGTAAGCAATGGCCTCCGCCCCCGGCGGCCCGAAATAGAACCCCGTCGATACGTCCCGGCTCCCCGCCTTGGCGAGCTCCGCGAGGTATTCCGGTATGTGCGCCCGGTAGACGTCCTCCCCGGCCTTAAGATCGTCCAGCGCCCGGCGGTAGACCCCCGTGACCGCGGCCGCGTAGTATTCGGATTTCATCCGCCCCTCGATCTTGAGCGCGCGGACGCCCGCCCGCGCCATCTCCGGCAAAAACGCGGCCATGCAGAGGTCTTTGGCAGCCATGAAGTAAGTCCCGCGGCCGTCTTCCTCCACGGGGACGTACAGCCCGGGCCGCTTTTCCTCCTCCAGGGCGTATCTGTACCGGCAGGGGTGGGCGCACTCGCCGCTGTTCGCCCCGCGGCCGGTCAGATACGCGCTCAGCAGGCACCTCCCGGAGTACGCGACGCACATCGCCCCGTGGACGAAGGCCTCCAGGCATATCGCGCCCCCGGTTTTTTCGGCGATCCGGCCGATCTCCGCGAGGCTCAGCTCCCGCGCCAAAATGACCCGCTTCGCCCCCAGGCCGCGCCAGAACGCCACGGCCGCGGAGCTGGCGCAGTTGGCCTGGGTGCTGATGTGTATGTCCAGCCCCGGCGCGGCCTCCCTGGCCAGGGCGAACACGCCCGGGTCGGAGATTATCGCCGCGTCCGCGCCCGCCCCGGCGAGCCGCCGGAAGTAGGCGGGCATGTCCGCCAGGTCGCTTTCCCGCGCGAAGACGTTCGCGGTCACGTAGAGCTTCACGCCGCGTTCGTGCGTGTAGGCGGCCGCCCGCGCGAGCTCCGCGTCGGAAAAGTTCCCCGCCGCCGCGCGGAGGCCGTAGCTCCGCCCGCCGGCGTACACGGCGTCCGCGCCGTAGGCCGCCGCGGCCTTCAGTTTGTCAAAATCCCCCGCCGGGGCGATGAGTTCCATCATGGAATCAGGCCGCATATCTCACTCAAACTCCCCGCCGTAAAATCCTGCCCGTAATCCGGCCTTTCCCCGCCCCTGACGATAAGCGCGGAAACGGCCCCGGCCGCTTTCGCCCCGGCTATGTCCTTTTCCTCGTCCCCGACGTATAGCATCTCCGCCGGGGAAACGCCCAGGAGACGCAAGAGTTCCAAAAAACCCGCCTTGCCGGGCTTTCGGAACCCCACGTCAACCGACGTGAGCACGGCGTCAAAATACCACCTGATTGCCTCGATGTCCCGCAGGGAATACGCGTTATCCATGCCGTAGGCGACGTCGGTCAGCGCTCCGAGCTTTAAGCCCTTATCCCGCAGAAACCGAAGAGCGGCCTCCGCGTCGTCATACAAAACGGCGCCGGCCTGAAAAAAGCCGTAGAACGCCGCTTTCGCCGGCGGGATCTTGTCATGCGGCTCCGCCCAGGCGTCGAATATCTCTTGGAAAATAATGTCGGAATTGACCTCATGCTCGCGCGGGTTTTCGCGGGTGTTATAACTTGTCAGGATTTCCGCGGCCTGCCGCAGACGTTCCGGCGAGCCGGAAATCGCGCATTCCGCGAAAACCCGCTCGACCGCCGGGGCGTACAGCGATTTCCAGTCGAGGGGGTTAGGATAGTTTACCAGGGTATGGCCTATGTCGAAGGAAACGGCTTTAAGCCGCATGCCCTTAAAACAAGCCCCTGTCGTCAATTTCGGCGTTCATATATCTTATACCCTCCCTAATATATCTTCCGGTAAAGCAAACTCCACCCGTCCGCGACGCCTTTCATAAAGGCTTCCTCGGTCTCCGTAAGTATGTCTGCCTTTTCGCCTTCCGGTATGCTCCTGTATAGGGCGTTCATCTCGGCATTGGTCGGATTCCCGATGAGCAGAAGGTCCAGATCGCTGTTGACCGCGCTGTCCCAGCGGATGGAACTGCCGAACACATAGACCTTATCGACGCTCTCGGGAAGATTGTCCAGCACCGCCTTCAACGCGCGGTGACGGGGCGGGAAAACGGGCCGGAACTCGTCCCCGCAGCCAAGAGGGTCGGGATAATTCAGCCGATGGAACTTCGCGCCCTCCTGAACGGTTTCGGTGATAACTTCACGCATCGCGCAGCGCCTCCCCGGACGGCCCGCAACAGCCGGTAACGCCGTCCATGCCTCGGACGCCAAAAAATACCGGATATGAACCCCATAAATTACCCTCAGATCAACGGCCTCACGGGTATTTTACGCTTTCCCAGATATTCTTTCAACTCCGCCGCGCCGTAATTCCTTCCGAGCCTAAGAGAGTACGGCATTAATCCGCTATTCATTGTTCATTGTCACTATCGTGACCCCGCTTTCCCCTTCCCCGAACTGCCCGAGCCTGTACCCCTTCACGCGCGCGTTTTTCCTGAGCATCTCCTGTATCGCCGCCCTCAGCGCGCCCGTGCCCTTGCCGTGGATGATCGTCACCTGGGCCATTCCGGCCAGATACGCGTCGTCCAGGTATTTCTCCGCCTTTTCCCGCGCCTCGTCGGCCATAAGGCCGCGGAGGTCTATTTCCGGGGAAATGGTGAGACTTTTGCCGAATTTGCCTTGCCCGGCCGTACGGCCTGCCGCGCCTCCGACGCTAACCGGCAGTCCGCCGCGCGGACCGCTCGTCCATGCGTCCTCGCTCTCGTCCAGCGACAGGTCGGACGCGTGTATCTTTATCTTCATGATCCCGGCCCGGATCAGCGCCTCGCCGGAGGCGTCCGGCGGGTTCGCCACCGTCCCGGTCTGGCCCAGGGAGTGGATGTAGACTTTGTCGCCCTTTTGAAGCGGCCGAGGCGGAGGGGACGCCGGCCTATTCGGCCGCCCGGACGCGCCGATCTCGTCGTCGAGCTTCCGGATGGCCCCGCGAAGCTCCTGGAGCGTCTCCTCCCGCCTGGCGTTCTCCCTGAGCTGCCGCTGGAAATCCTTCAGAAGCCTGTCCGCGTCGTCCTTAGCGGCCAAAAGCACGCCGCGGGCCTCCTCTCTGGCCTCGGCCAGCAGCTTTTCCCTCTGGCCCGCGAGCTTCTGTTTCTGCGCCTCCGCCTCCTTTTTCATGGCCTCCGCCTCTTTGCGGTACTCCTCAGCCCTGGCCTTTTCGATCTCGGCGGTTTTGAGGCTCGTCTCCATGTCGGTGATCACGTCCTCGAAGCGCACGGCCTCCTGGCTCAATATGGCCTGCGCCTGGGAGATTATGTGCTCCGGCAGGCCGAGCCGCCTGGATATGGCGAAGGCGTTTGATTTGCCCGGTATGCCGGTCAGCAGGCGGTAAGTCGGCCTCAGGGTCTCCACGTCGAATTCGCAGGAGGCGTTCTCCACGCCCTCCGTCGAGAGGGCGTAGACCTTAAGCTCGCTGTAGTGCGTCGTTACGACGGCGCGGATACGCCTTTCGTGGAGGTATTCGAGCACGGCGACGGCCAGCGCCGCGCCCTCCGTGGGGTCGGTACCCGCGCCGAGCTCGTCCAGGAGCACGAGGGCGTTGTTCGTTACGGCCGTTTCCTCCACGATGCGCACAATGTTCGACATATGGGACGAGAAAGTGCTGAGGCTCTGCTCGATGCTCTGTTCGTCGCCGATGTCCGCGAAGACCTCGTCGAAAACGCTGAGCTCCGAATGGTCAAACGCCGGGATGTGCAGCCCCGCCTGGCCCATCAAAGCGAACAGGCCGACAGTTTTGAGCGAGACGGTCTTGCCGCCGGTGTTCGGCCCGGTGACGAGCAGGATACGGAAGTTTCTGCCCAGGTATATGTCCGTCGGCACGACGCTCTCCGCCGGGAGGAGCGGGTGCCGGCCCTTTTTAATATTTATCCAGCCCGCGTCGTTGAAATCCGGCTCGCTCGCCTTCATCGACAAAGACAGTTCCGCCCGCGCGAAGATGAAGTCCAGTTCGGCCAGGATCCCGGAGTTGTCCAGGAGCCGCTCCCCGGCGTCCCCGACGAGCTTCGACAGCGCGCGGAGTATGGCCTCCGTCTCGTCCTTCTCGTCCGCGGCCAGCTCCTTGATCCTGTTGTTTAGCTGCACGACGCTCATCGGCTCCATGAACACCGTCGCGCCGGTGGAGGACTGGTCGTGCACCATGCCTGGGAACGCGGCGCGGTACTCCATCTTGATCGGCACGCAGTAGCGGCCGTTACGGATAGTCACGACCGCGTCCTGGAGCATGTTCCTGTAGCTCGCTGAGCGTATCACGCCGTTGAGATGCTCCCGTATCCGGTCGTTGGCGATGAGGATGCTCCGGCGGATCTCTCTTAAACGCGGGCTGGCGTCGTCCGCGAGTTCCTGCGGCCCGACGACGCAGCGGGCGATCTCCTTCTCCAGCGCGTCCAGCGCCGTCACGCCGTCGAAGCGCGGCCCCAGCAGCGGATACGACCCGCTGAGCTCCACCTTGGAGTAAGCCCTGACTTTTTTGCACACGTAGAGGAATTCCCCGACGGCGGACAGCTCCTCTATGGACAGGACGCCGCCGACCGCGGCGCGCCGGACCGGGCCGCGCACGTCGCGCACCCCGCCCAGCGGAAGGGAGCCCTTGCGGATTATCAGGCTCACCGCCTCGGAAGTCTCGGCCTGGAGCGTTCTGATCTCCGCCAGATCGTTCAGGGGCTCCAGTTCCTCCGCGAGCTCCTTGCCCATCGGGGAAACCGCCTTCTCGGCGAGTTTTACGGCTATTTTGTCGAATTCCAGAGTTTTCAGAGCTTTTTTATTCATTTTGGTTTGCGCGCTCCCTTCGAGGCTTGCAAAAGGTAAATAATTGCGGTACAATCAATACTATATTACCATACTTTCGTAAGTAAAATAAACCCATGAAGGGGGAGAGTTTTCATGTTCATTAAGGTCCTGTTGCTGGTAATCTTCTTCGCGATCACGGTTTTTGTGGGTATCTATTTCCGCAAGAGAGCGGACAGCGTCGGCGGCTTCGTGCTGGCCGGACGAAGCGTCGGGCCGTGGCTGACCGCTTTCGCCTACGGAACGACGTATTTTTCAGCCGTTATCTTTGTCGGCTACGCCGGCCAGTTCGGCTGGAGATTCGGAACGGCCGCCACGTGGATCGGCCTCGGCAACGCGTTCATAGGGTCGCTGCTGCCGTGGATCGTCCTCGGCAGGCGCACGCGCATTATGACGCATCACCTGGGCAGCGCCACAATGCCCGAATTCTTCGGCAGCCGCTTCGGGTCCTCGGGCCTCAAGATCGGCGCGGCTTTGCTCATCTTCGTGTTCCTCATCCCGTATACCGCCTCGCTGTATAACGGGCTGTCCCGCCTCTTCGCAATGGCCTTCCATATCGACTTTGTCTACTGCATTATCGGCATGGCGGTCCTGACCGCGATATATGTCGTGCTCGGGGGCTATTTCGCCACCGCGGTCAACGACTTTATCCAGGGGATCATAATGCTTATCGGAATTGTCGCCGTTATCGCCGCCACGCTCAGCGTCAACGGCGGCTTCACGGAGGCCATAGCCTCCCTGGCGCGCGTTCAGGGCGAGGCTCCCAACCCCGGCGCCTACACGTCGTTTTTCGGCCCGGAGCCTCTTAACCTCCTGGGCGTCGTCTTGCTCACGTCCCTCGGGACCTGGGGCCTGCCTCAGATGATCTCGAAGTTCTACGCCATCAAGTCCGAAAAGACCATTGTCAAAGGCGCCGTGATCTCCACGGTCTTCGCCGTGTTCATCGCCGGCGGCTGCTATTTCCTGGGCACCTTCGGGCGTCTTTACACGAGCGTGGTCGAGACGAACGCGAGCGGCGGGGTGGTATACGACTCCATAATACCCAGAATGCTTTCCGCTTTCACGGGACGC